>DBHP01000016.1:70700-89209 GCA_002295705.1 Candidatus Neomicrothrix sp. UBA825
CCGATAACAAATTTATTTGGCTCATTGAATTGCCTCGGGTCCCGATTTGCTGCTGCAGCGGAACACATCATTAGTCCACCCTGAGGGATTAAGCGACCAAAGCGCTCAATTTCATATTTTGCAAACCGTTCGGCCGACAAAACAGGTGGACTAAACCTGAGAGTTTCTAACCATGCGAACTTTAGCATTCTTCGATCATCTAAAATTTTTTCCATCTCGATTGGATTAGCCATCAAATTAAACCACAGGTTAGATAGGCCGCCTATGAATGTGTCTTGATCGATATCAAGAAAAGTCAGAATCACATCCTGTGCTGTCACATCGCGGTTGAGATGTGCAGTCTGGAGGATGCTAGTTATCAGGTCATTTTGCGGTTCGAGTCGTCGAGCAGCGCAAATCTCATCCACCATAGTTTCCATTTCTTGCATCGCTGATGTACCACGTTGTTTGTGGCTGGGGTTCCACCCATTTACAAGTCTTGATTTCCAATAGAGAGCCAAGAATTGCTCCACATCCTCCTCTGGAATGCCGATCACTTTGCTAAACAGACGAAGAGGAACTTGAATACAGAATTCCGTTGCTAGGTTAATATCTTTCTTATCAAACGAAGTTAAAACCTCATCAACTACATCGCTTATGTGATTATCTACTAGATTTTCATATTGCTGTTGGACTTCTTTTACTTTCCAAAGACTCAAAGAGCCATTCATCAATATATTATGCCAATTCTTAGGTCGGGTCTCGAAATTCCTGTCATCAGTAAATACAGATGTAACGTCATCATAACGAGTAATCCAAAATCGGTTATTTAACCAGTCTCGATAGCAAGGATAATTCTCACGCAGTATCTCAAGAAGAGGATAAGGATCCTCAAGATATTCATTCGAAATCAGTTGACGAGGTTTTACAAGATTGGTTGTCTCACCGACTCTTTCGCGCTGGTATACCTCATAAGTTCTGTAACCTGGAGCTGCTTCTGGTTCCTCGTCGTGGTCGTATTCCTCTGAAAGATCCATATCAGTTCGTGGGAATTTCAAAATCAAGCCATAATTCTCGTATTGAGCCAAGCCCTATGGGGGCAAGAGAGACACCATCTATGTCTTTAGGCATTCGCTCTTTATTGATTCGGACATTCCTAAATGCGGCTTCGAGAATTTGCGAACCTATGACAGTTTCTTGATGAGATATCCAGGCTCCAGGACATAAGTGAGGACCAACTCCAAATGCCATGTGACTGCACTTGCCCTCTTTATTGTGACCTGACCGCAAAATTTTACCCGAATAAAGATCGTCACGAAAGATATTGAATTCCTCGGGATTCGTAAATATTCGCTCGTCATGGTTTGCAGATACATCAACCATATGAATCAGAGATCCGGACGGGATTATGACTCCATGCATTACTATCTCATTAGTATTATGCCTTGGTTGGCCACCTATTGAGGTTGAATGCCTGAGCATTTCATGGAAAGCGGTATCCCAAAGTTCCTCGTTTCTTTGAACAGCTTGATACTGGTCTTGATGCTGGAGTAACAAATACCACAAATTCATTATTGCTCCGCGTGTAGTTTCTCCGCCTCCGCCCACCACCAAAGCTATAAATGAAGTTATTTCTTCTGTAGACATGACATCGCCGTCAATTTCAGAATTGCACAGCTCTGAGATGATATCCATGCAGATTTCTTCACCTGACTCGTCTGCCAAATAGGTTGGGTTACCTCTCTTTTCTTCGACGAGATCCTCTACATAGTTTTCTAGGTCCTGCCGAGCCTCAAGTCCTTCGTGATGTGTCTCTGAGCCACCTAGCCCAGACATCATGGCATCATACCACCAGGTGAATTCCTGCCTTGCATCTTGCGGTATCCCAAGCACCTCTGCAACAACACTAATAGGGAACTCGTTCGCAAAGGCTTTTCCTAATTCCAGCGTTGCTATCCCCTTTTCATTGTCAATAATAAGCTCTTTAGGATTATCTTGTAACCACCATTCTTCAATTAATTCCTGAGCGATCGCCTCAAGAGCATGCAGTCTCTTAGTGAGTGCCGATCCAACTAAATGACGGCCGTAGATGTTTCTTCGTCTACGGTGCTCTATTCCACTCAACTCAAGTTGCGTATTACCCAGTACTCCACTTGATGAGCCTTTGGGGATCGTGTTAAAGCCTAATTCATCAAAATAACAATTTGTAATGTCCTCATATCGAGTAACGAAATAGCAATTATGTAGTTCGTCGTAAAAAACCGGATAATGGTCCCTCATTATTTTGTAGTAGGGATATGGGTTACGCCCAAACTCTCCGCTATCAAATATGCGTGGATCAATAAGTGGCACTCCATTCTCGTCAAAGCCCATATCAACTGCTTCCCCTACTGGCATATGTGGGAATTTTCTTTGAGCTGCTTCGAAGTTCTCCCCGAAATTTAAGATTTCGCTGATTGCGTTATTTGTTGATTTTCTAGCCATAGCGTCTTCAGGTTAGTAGGTGAATTCTCTCCGCTCCATCTTCATTCAAAAATCAAGGAACAATTCCATTTTCTTTCAAAAGGTTCCTATGTGCCTTTTCAATACCTAATTCAGTCAGTATCTCATCAGCATGCTCATTCAAGATCGGAGCATTAGCTAGGTTGGTGAGCTTAGTTTTGCCAAATAATGTTGAGTGTCTAGGTGTTCGAACCTTCCCTGCAGTGGGGTGGTCCCACTCATAGAACGTCTGATTATGGCGTATTTGGGGATTATCAAAAATCTCCGCTATCTCCGTTACTTCACCACATGGAACTGAGCATTCATGTAACCTCTCGGCTATATGATGCGTGTCAAACTCTCTGAAAGCATCAGCTATCAGGTTCCCCAATATCTCATTGTTATTGCCAGTGTGCCGCGCTTCGCGTGTAGAAAATCTAGGATCAGTAAACCACTCTGGATGGCCAAGTGATTGATAGAGGCCTTTAATTTGATTATCAGTAACTGCAAAGTAGACGATGTGACCATTTTGAGTTTCAGTCATGTTCATTAGTCGACTGAGGTGAGTACCTGGTTCGACATCTTCGTCACGCAAAGTCTCAGCCATTCCTCCATCGGGCCACAGGAAAGATATAGCTACGTCGACCATAGCTATCTTTAGCTCTTGACCTCCACTGTCTTTCTCCCGAGCAAAAAGCGCTGCTGTTACAGATAAAGCGATTTCCCAAGCAACTGCTTTATCAATGATTGCTGTTCGCATCAGGTCAGGAAATGGGATTTCAGGGTTAATCTGCAGACTCACATATCCACATTGTGCTTGAAGAACTGGGTCATACACGGCTCGCCCAGAATACGGGCCGTCTTGTCCATAACCGGAAAGTGAAACATAAATAGCAGAGGGGTTAATTTTGCTAATTGACTTATAGTCAAGTCCGAGGTCTTCTATTTTGCCTGGCCTCATGGACTGTACAACAACGTCAGCATCCCGAATAAGGTCTAAGGCGATTTCTTGGCCTTTGGGTTCTTTCAAATTGATCTGTATAGAACGCTTACCTCGATTACAGTTTAGAACCGCGCTATTCATGCCCCCCTTAGAAAATCCGGAACTGCGAGTAATATCTCCGATTCCCGGATACTCAACCTTAATGACGTCGGCCCCAAGCTCAGCTAATAACATCGTTGCTACTGGCCCAGCAACAACTTGCGTGAAATCAACGATTTTAATTCCTTCTAACGGACCCATAATTTACCTCAGTGCTTGATAGACGACAGCTTTGAGTTCTCTACGAATGGGATAAAAACTTGATGGCATAAATTGTGTCATAAATACACAAGTCAGTTCTTCCTTTGGATCAACCCAGAATCTTGTGCTTGCTGCTCCACCCCAGGCAAATTGCCCTTGTGATCCAAGAGCTGCATTAGCTATTGGGTCTTGTAAAACTGAAAATCCTAGACCAAATCCCATTCCCTCCATGGCTGTTTCAGAAAAAGTTGATTGCCCAAAGTCATTTAACGTTGTTTGGTTCGGCAAGTGATTTGATGTCATGAACTCGAGTGTTTTGCGCCCAATTATCCGCTTCCCTTCAAGTTCTCCAGCATTTAATAGCATAGAAACGAATCTTTGGTAGTCATTAATAGTTGACACAAGCCCACCACCTCCAGATAAGAAAATTGGTTTCGTAAGATAATGACTTGATTCCCAATTATCGATTCTAGTTAATGGATTTTCTTTGGTGAATGCATAATTCGAAGTGAAGCGTTCTATATTCTCATCACTGACGTGAAACGCAGTATCTATCATTTCTAACGGTGAAGTAATGTTCCCTGTAATGTAATCATCAAGAGGTATTCCGCTTATAACTTCGACAAGGCGTCCGCAAACATCAGTTGACATTGAGTAATTCCAACTTGTCCCGGGGTCAAACAAAAGAGGCATCTCTGCGAGCTGCGTGACTGTTGCCTCTAGGTCGGGTTGCTCATCACTTTTCAGGCGCATCGCTATGCTGCCCAGATTTGAATTCCTATACATTTTGTCTAAGTTGTTTGAAAAGTGAAAGGCGTATGTCAGTCCGGATGTGTGCATTAACATATCGCGCATAGTTAGCGGAGTCTGTGCAGGGCGCAGAACAGGATTCAAGTATGAACCTCCGATCAATACTTGAGGATCAGAGAATTCAGGCAGAAATTTATCTACCGTGTCCTCAAGAAGAAAGCGTCCCTGTTCGTAAAGCTGCATTAAGGCAATAGAGGTAAGCGGTTTCGTCATCGAATAAATACGAAAGATCGCATTCTCGTGGAGAGCACGGCCTGTCTCGATATCTGCTTTTCCAACGGTATGACGAAGAACAATTTCGCCACGGTGACTTATTTGAACTTGAGCGCAAGGGAATTTACTATCGCTGACGTAACGGTCGCATAATTCGGCCACACGATTTAATCTTTTGCCATCAAATCCAGTACTCATTTCCCTCCCTTAAAAGCCTTTTGCACGGCTAAAGTCTAGACTGACATAATTCATTCCTTAAAATAGCGAGTTTATTAATATGACGTCAGATGTTCAGCAACAGCCAAAAAAAGCGGATTTCATCAGAGATTCGGTCAAAGCTGACATATCTTCGGGAAGGCACTATGGCAGGGTTCAGACCAGATTTCCTCCTGAGCCTAACGGCTACTTGCATGTAGGGCACGCAAAATCAATATGTCTTAATTTTGGCATTGCTGAAGAGTTTGGCGGGTTTTGTAACTTACGTTTTGATGACACGAATCCTGAAACCGAAAGTGTAGAGTTCGTTAATTCAATCCATCATGATATTGAGTGGCTTCTAGGTAAGACACTATCTAAAGAGCCACTATTTGCTTCCGATTATTTCGAGAATATGTTTGAGTGGGCAGTCACGTTAATTAAACGAGGTAAAGCATACGTAGATGACCAAGATGCCGCCACGATTTCTGAGCTAAGGGGTTCATACACTCAAGCCGGTGAGAATAGTCCTTTTCGAGAAAGGAGCCCTGAGGAGAATCTAGAATTATTTCTAAAGATGAAAGACGGCGGATTTGCTGAGGGTAGTTGTGTCCTAAGAGCCAAGATAGCGATGGATCATGAAAATATGAATATGCGTGACCCAGTTCTCTATCGGATCAGGAAGAAATCTCACTTCCGCACCGGCAACAAATGGGTTATTTACCCTACCTATGATTGGGCACATGGTCAGTCAGATGCTTTAGAAAAGGTAACGCATTCCCTCTGCACGCTTGAGTTTGAATCCCACAGATTGCTTTACGATTGGTTTCTTGAGCAACTTGAAGTGCCAATTGATCAACGGCCTTACCAAACTGAATTTGCTCGACTAAATTTCACACATACTGTCTTATCTAAACGGCTTCTAAAGAAGCTAGTTGAGGATGGCGTGGTTGCAGGTTGGGATGATCCACGAATGCCAACAATTTCTGGTTTGAGAAGAAGAGGCTACCCATCAAAATCAATACGAAACTTTTGCCAACATATCGGAATAGCGAAGACCAACAGCACTCATGAAATTGAACTTTTAGAGTCATTTGTTCGAACTGAACTCAATCAATCGTCACAGAGGAGGATGGCGGTGATTGACCCTGTAAGGCTGACAATCACGAACTGGCCGGAAGGAAAGATTGAATATAGGACTGCAATTAATAATCCAGAGAACGAAAGTGCGGGAACAAGAGACATACCTTTCTCTGGAAGCCTTTTCATAGAACGCGAGGACTTCAAGGAAGATCCACCGGCGAAATTTTTTCGCTTATCACCAGGTAGAGAGGTCCGACTACGATATGGATACTTTGTAACGTGCACAGATATCGTAAAGGATAAATCTGGGAAAGTCGTAGAGATTCTTTGCACATACGATCCTGCAACGAGTGGCGGAAAGGCTCCTGATGGGCGAAAAGTTAAGGCGACAATTCATTGGGTTGAGCAGACTAATTGCATTAAGGGGTCGGTAGCCACATACGATCGCCTATTCTCCTCGGAAAGACCTGATTTACTTGATGACCCTTTTGAAGATTTGAATAAAGAATCCTTAGAAGTTCTTGAATCTGCTGTTTTTGAACCAGCAGTAGCTGATGTAGCAAGCAATGAGGTAGTTCAATTTGAACGACTCGGGTACTTCTGCCGAGACGAATCCCAAGTAAATCTTTTCCACCGCACCGTCGGACTTCGAGATGAATGGGCTAACATCCAGAAACGCAATAAATCTAAATAGCAGCTCGTTCTTCTGGAGTTCGCACCCTTCCATCTCCATGATTGAAAAGAACATCGTTATAGCCTTTGCCCTCTGGCAGAGCATTTAAGTACTCAGATTTATGGAAACTTACGTAGACAGTTCGTCGGCACTTACCTGAGTTGGTTGGCGGTGGCGCTACATGCAATGTATGACCGTAGTGGATAGTTACATCTCCTGGATCCGCAGAGATTGGAACAGCTTTGTTGCCCACCATAGCAACGTCAAGACCGCCGGAGAATCGATGCGACCCTGGCAGGAACATCAGTTGTCCGGACTCCTCGTTAGCCTCATTGAGTTGAACCCCAATGTTTAAACCAGGACAAATCAGCGGGTGTCCTCCCATTCCGCAATCTCGATGCCATGGAAGGTCAGATAGTCCATGCTCTATTTCGGGAACTTTCATTACAACAGAGATACCATCGCCGTGATTTGGAGTTGGGAAGAGTTTCTCTTCTGAAAGACTTGCGAGATTTAGTAGACGTTCATCGTTTGGCAATTGTGAAAATTGCTCCGAGCCCATATTGAGGTATGTAACTCTGCAGCAATGTTCGTCCCCAGTTTTGTCCGTTGCCCACCAAGATCTCTTATCTTCGACGGACGCTGCTGACTTCCGTTCCTCGATTTCGTTTGACATAAGTTCTATCTCATTAGCGCTGAAGACCTTCTTAACCAGAATAAATCCCAGCTTGCTTAATGAATCTCGCATTTTTCTACGATCAGAACCGTAGTCAAATACGTGAGATTCTTCGCTAGGTATATCCTCATTAGAAAAGATTGGACGGTTGTTATAAAGGGCTTGAAGAGGCGCTTCCCATGCAGCTACGTGGTTAAATTGACCTGCAATGAGTGAAATTTTATTCTGCAAGATCAAACCCATCATTGACCAAGATTCACTTGCAAGATTTTCCCACGTTTCCGTATCAGTTTGTAAGATTACCTTCGCTTCATCAGCATTTTTGTCCAGCTCTATTCCTTTATCAGTAGAAGAGAGCCTGAATTCATGCTCTTCATCTAATTTCACGCCAAGAGACCGCCCAATTCCAACAGAGTGAGCCGCTTGTTTTCCAAGAGTGCCTCTGCCAACTTCTTTAAGCACGTGTTCGTGAAGTTCTGTGATGCTGCGCTGGGGAAAGAACGTTGCGTCAAGTTGCATGCCCTAAGTGTACTCTCGTTAAGCTAACTGAGAAATTCTTTCACTGTGGTTTAACTTTTATAACCATTCAGACTTAAGGTGATCCGGTATTGGTCGCACTCTGGGATACCAAGGAGAACGAAGAGGCTCCCCTTCTTTTAGGGATAGAGAGAGCCCCGGTGTCAGAGGTACGGTTGGTTTTGTTTCTGGCCTGGTGGCGTAACAGATATCATCGCCATAAATTCGGATCGTAATAGCTCTTCTTCTGCCTGAGGATGATGTGGGGCCACCTCCATGGAGCACGCTTGGGTGAGCGATAATGATATCCCCTGGCGTTATATCCCATGACCGTATGTCATAGTTATCTCGGTGTTTTTCAATATCTGGTAGCGGTGGGTAGGAAGCATCGTAGTGGGGAAGAGTTGGATCTTCGGAAACTTTGGATGGGTTGAAACCATCGTAAATCAAACCCTTTTGTGAACCCGCCACATATTCTAAGCATTCTGCTTTAGTTAAGGCATCTAGCGAGATCCAAGCTGACGCTATCTGATTTCCTTGTATAGGCCAGTAAGGGGTGTCTTGATGCCAAGGTGTTCGGGCAGCATTCCCCTTCTCTTTAATAAAGAATTCATCCGAATATAGCCACAAATTCTCAGATTCAATAAGTTTTCCGATAAGGTCCGCTACTGGAGAATCATAAACTAGTCTTCTGATCTCTGGGATAACTTCAAAGTTACGTATAGTCTCAACAAACTCGCCTTCTTCACCTTCAAAGAAAAGGTGCTTTTCCTGACTACTGTTGTTGAGTACCCGCTGCAGACCCAATTCTAGTAACAGAAGCCATTGAGGGTCGAGTACGTTTTCTAACATGACGACTCCATCACGTTTAAATACTGCTTTAATGTCATCTGTGATAACGGCAAGCGGATCGTCCAAAGCGATTCTCTGAGGTGATTTCAAATTAGAAGCTCTGATCCGTGAGTTTTTGTTCTCCATAACTACGGCTGACTAAAATGTTGCATCAGGTCACCAGGTAGAGGCTCATCAAAGAATAATCTATCCTGAAATTTTCTCATCCCTGAAAGCCATTTCTCGGGGTTCTTGGCTTTGAATTCTGTGTAACCTTGCACTTGATCATGAGGAAGAATCATAAAGCGCTCCTCTCTGATAGCTTCCATGCATACTTCAGCCACATCTTTTGGCTCTATGATCCCGTCCGAACTTGCTACTCCGCCTTCTTCCCATTCTGGATCGTCATTTGTTTTGTTATCAGGGCTATTTGCTAGGATGTCTGTTCTGACTGCTTGAGGACACAATACGGAAACTCTGATTCCCTGGTGAAAGTGAGTAATAGAGATCCATTCAGCTAGTGAAACTGCTGCACTTTTAGTTATTGAGTAGGAAAGGGAGCCTATCTGAGTAAGCAACCCTGCTGCCGAGGCAGTATTTAAAAGGTAGCCACCACCATTAGCTATCATTTGTGGCAAGACAGCGCGAGCCGCATAAATATGAGCCATTACATGGACTTCCCACATCTTTTGGATACGTTCGTTCGTATCTTCTAAACCTGCCGATGTAACAAATCCAGCGTTTGAGCAGAACAAATCTATCGGGCCATGATCATGCTCAATCTTGGCTACCATCTTTTGGATTTGGTTTTCATCAGAAACATCAACCTCATGAGATATTCCGTTAATCCTCTCAGCTACTTTGGTGGCATTCTCACCATTCTTGTCGGCAACGATAACTATGCGAGCGTTTCTGCTAGCCGCGACTTCAGCGAGAGCAGTTCCAATACCTGCTCCAGCACCAGTGACCACTACTACCTTCCCCTCAATTTCCATAGATCTCTTCTTTCTTTAGGGATATTCTTCGATAGAAATACATTTTCACGTTAATTCAAGTAAATATGACTTTTTGAAATTCTGCGAATAAAAGACATTTTTCATATTTTTCAGTACAATGTAAACGTTGCGGCGTTGTCACGTGATTTTACCCGAGAGTATTGTCCGTGTATCACGTAGCGGCTCGGACCCAGGGTTCGAATAAACAAGGAGAATACGTTATTAATGAAGGTAGTTTTACATGACTACTCGTGAGTTTGAAATTATGGTGCAAAGACATCTTGATGGACTGACAGATGAGACTAGCCTGCGCAGACTTCAGAATAATCAATCGCAATGGGTAGAAACTCTTTTCAGGTTTCTTGAACAAACTGATAAGAGCATTGCACGTGTGCGCCGACAGCATAGAGGGATTGAACGCAGAACTGTTTTGGATGACCTAAACTCGGAAGCTGATCGAATAGACGAAGTTTTAACAGATATTCTGGGTCCAGCTCCTAGCCATGAAGTTCTCAGCGAAAATGTGGAAGAAGATGCCTCTAAAGCTCAAATCCAGCTCGCATGGAGAGACGGAAGACTCATTGCGTGGCTGGGAGCACATAAGTCCCGATCACTCGGACATGAAACAATCTTGGATAGCCTCGAACGCCATGGAGCGAACTCTATTGAGTGGAGCGCCTCTGACGATCTTCAACTTCCTAACGAGCAATCAGCTCCCTGCATCTCCGCACCCATTTCTTCAACCTTGGGGTGGCTTGTATCTCTTGGCAGTGATCGACCTGATCAAGTTGGGGCAACATCAATCTGGATGGGCCTAGCTGCAGGCTTAGCAGTAAAAATGGTTGTTGAGGGAAAAATTTTTCCAGCCCTACATGAAGTAGGGGGTACTCAAAATTCTGATTCGGGGGATGCTCTATTCCATGTGCGATGGTCACCTGCTCTGATTGATTTAGATGCCCACGCAGCGCTTGTCGCTTCCACTCCAAGTGCTGTGATGCTTGCATGCGAAGAGACAGACCGTCATCGTTTCGTTGGAAAAGTTTTATCAGATTTAACTGATTCAATTGTTCGCATGGCAGCAGGTCAGGTCAAACTTCCTTATGCTCCTGCTGAAATTAAATCAAGAGAAGATTTCGGTGAGATGGTTGTATCAGGCCTTGATGGAATGGCCTTTCGAGGCAATACGGATTACGGCTCAGATATTTCCAGAAGACTAAATCAGTGGGCTGTTCCAGTAACAGGTATCGAGAAGTTCCGCCTATTGGTTCGCCTCAGCCCTCCTGATGATTCAGGAGCTTGGTTGAGCGAAGTACTCGTCCCAATTGAGTCTGGCGGCCTAGAACCTATTGAAATAACTATAAATACTGGGAGTGAAACGCGACGCAAACTAGTAAATAAGCAGATTTCACGACTGGAGCGTCTCTTTCCGGAACTATTGAGGCCTGGAGGTCGAAGACGAGGGGAAGTTCTTCTATCGCAATCAGAGGCTTGGGACTTGATGACCCACACCGGCGAGAAACTTAAAGCGGCAGGGTTTGACGTTGAAGTTCCTCCTATGTCAAAGCGAAAGGCGACTCCAATATTACGCATCACAGCTGAATCACAAGAAACCATGGTAAGCGCGCAGCAGCTTGCTGATATCAGTTGGAGTGCCGTGTTTGATGATGTTGAGCTTAATGCCGAGGAAATAGAGCGCCTTGCAAGCGAAGCGCGACCACTTGTTGAGTCAAAAGGACAATGGATTGAATTAGATAAAGCTGACCTTGCTGAAGCAGCCGCGACGCTTGCTGAGTACTCCAAGAAAACTCAAATGAGCGGAGCGGAGATGCTTCGCCACGCTTTGGGTCTCGAGGGACGCGCCCTTGGAGGCATCACGCTTGATGGTGATGGGTGGGCCGCAGATTTATTGCGAAGCGTAAAGGACTTACCAGAAAATCCTGTCACCAAGCCCGAAGGATTTGTGGGCGAACTTCGCTCATATCAGGCAGATGCGCTTGCGTGGATCAATTTCCTTGACAACGCTGGTTTAGGAGGATGTCTTGCGCTTGATATGGGCTTAGGGAAAACTCCCACAACACTAGCTAATCTAGCTAACACTCCCCGCCCTGAACCTGGCCTAGTTATTGCTCCACCAGCTGTAGTTGGGAACTGGAGAGTTGAGGCGACTCGGTTTGTGCCTCACGCTTCAGTACTGATTCACCATGGCCCCAATAGGGCTAAGGGAGATAAGTTGAAGAACACAGTTGCTAAACATGACATTGTCATAACTACATACGGCACTGCTGTTAGAGACATTGACCAGCTCAAAGAAATCCAATGGTCGAAGGTAGTTCTTGATGAAGCACAAGCAATCAAGAATCCTGCAGCTGAGACTTCGCAACAACTACGAAAGTTAAATGCTCATTCACGAGTTGCTCTGACGGGAACGCCTATAGAAAACGGTTTGGGTGACCTATGGTCAATTCTAGACTGGGCCAACCCTGATCTTCTTGGCCCTCGAAATCAGTTCATCGCCCAACTTACGCCTGAGAAACGAATTGAATCAGGAAATGAGAACGCATTGAAAGCATTAAATGGGATTATGGTCTACCGTCGAACGAAATCCGAGCCGTTAATCGCAGCTGAGCTTCCAGACAGAATTGATGAGCTTGATCATTGTGCTATGACTGCTGAACAGATCGGGCTTTACAAGGCTGTCGTTGATAGTTTGATAGAAGAAACAGAAATGACTAAAGCTGGATCGCCTCAGAGAAAGGGCGCTGTTCTTGCTGCCATTACTGCTTTGAAGCAAATATGCAATCATCCTTTAAATTACCAAGATGATGGGCTCGGAATTGAGGGTCGATCTGGGAAGTTAGAACGACTCTACGAGATAATGGAAACTGTGTTTGCTGCAGATGAACGTGTATTAGTATTCACACATTTTGCTACGTGGGGTGAACGCCTTGCCACTCATCTCGCTGAGCGCTATGAGTTACCAATCCATTGCTACCACGGAGGCTTGGGGAGATCTGCTCGTGATCAAATGGTTGATAGTTTTCAAAAGGGAAAGGGTCGAGGCGCTATGGTTCTGTCCCTTAAAGCTGGAGGGACGGGCTTGAATTTGACCTCAGCAAATCATGTTGTCTTATACGACCGATGGTGGAATCCAGCGGTTGAGGATCAAGCCAGAGACAGAGTCTGGCGTATTGGGCAGAAAAATACAGTTATAGCTCACCGGCTAATCTGCCCTGGAACCGTTGATGAACGTGTCGAAGAAGTTGTTGCTGGGAAACGGCAAATAGCTAACTTAGTTCTTCCTAAATCCAGTTCAATTGGTGACCTTGATGCTGCCCAGTTACAAGAAGCCTTGGGAATCGATACTGAATCGTTGCTTGCGTTTGAATCAGCGCAAGGAAACGGAGATAGCTGATGACTAGAAGAAATGCGACTAGGGGTTCCTCCGCTGCTCAACCTATGAATACGACTGGTAGAAAGAAGCGACGTAGAAACAGAAATAGAGCAGACCCAAAAAAGTTTTGGGGAAATAAAGAATCCCTGCCGTTGCCTGTGCATGATGTGAAGGTTCCGTCAACAACGCAAGCTGTTTTAGATTCTTTGGGAAAACCTCCTATTCCGGGACAGGAAGTACCCTCTTTGGAATATTTAGGTGAGATCTATAACCGTTCAGCAGGGTTGGCATTCGCGTTAGCTGCTGCCGGAGGCCTGGATAAACCCCTTCCTGACAGCGTTGAACAAGAAATAGATCCAATTAATACTGTTAATGACGACGATCCCTATAATACTTTTCGACCTGAAGACGATATTGATGGGAATCGTGTTTAGAACAATTTTGTTTGGACGCTTATTTCATCTCCTGTTATTTTCCCAGATTCAACAGTGATTCCTAAGAGTTCATCTAAATCTGCGAGTAGTGTCATTCCCGAACTGTGGTTGAGAGCGGCTACCCTCCCAAGGACACTTCTCACTTTCATTTCATGACTGCCAGTTGAGAGGCTGAT
Organism: Candidatus Neomicrothrix sp. UBA825; assembly: GCA_002295705.1. GTDB lineage: Bacteria > Actinomycetota > Acidimicrobiia > Acidimicrobiales > UBA8592 > UBA8592. The sequence goes on from DBHP01000016.1 coordinate 84,397, forward strand.
GGGGTACTTTTGAATTTTTTCCCAACATGTTTCTGAACTGTATTCATTTTCCCATGTTGTAGCTATTTCTGTAATCTCAGTTATACCTGAATTCAAAATACAGTCTTTCACTTTTCCCGAAAGTATTTTCAGTTCCTTTTGTAAGGGTTCACGTAGCAAAGGGTTCAGCAATCCATCTATCTTTTTTCGTATTGAGATTGATTGCCCAATACCCAATTCTTCGGTGATTAGGTCTTCCAGTAATCGAACTGTGATCCCATCAAGTGTCTCTACAACTAAGACTGCGTGAATGGCGCCTTGCTCAAGAAGGCGTGTGTGGATTCTATTTGACGCACTAGTACCCACTTTTGTTGATCCGTCAAAGAAACCAGCAATGTAGAGAATATTTTCCTTTTGCATCCTCTTGAGCATCTTTTGTGAAATTGAGCTGCGGTCTTTTGTATGCACGTTATGGAATTGTGATGCGAAGATATTATCTTCTCGAATGCATCTATCACATTTTTTTCCGCTTTTGACTAGCTTCTCACATCGATTTTGATTCTCATCCTCAAATAGATCACCGTAATTGACACATACTCTTTCAAATGGTGTTGGGACCTGATACGAAAAGTCATACCCTATCAAACTCTGAGTGGTGACCAAGTCTGCATCGTGATCATAAATTTGGAGATATGGTTGATTGTTTTTCCAGAATACCTTCAGGTACGTAATTCTTTTGTAGGAATTATTGTTGACTATTTTTTTCATTCTAAATACTTTAATCGGTGTACGTTATGGTGTTCTAGAGCTATCGTTCGTATTTATGGATACTTCTCCCCCATCGCAATTTCTAATCACTTTGGATGTTGAAGGTGTTTTGACACCAGAAATATGGATAGCTGTCGCTAACCATTTTGGCATCGATGAACTAAGGAGAACTACAAAAGACGAACCTAATTATCAGTTACTCATGGAGCAGCGAATTAGATTGATTAATGAGCACAATATTAGTTTGGCAGATATCCAAACTATCATTTCATCTTTATCTCCCCTTGATGGTGCTTTGGCTTTTTTGAATGAGCTACGTTCAACTGTTTCAGTAGTACTACTTTCTGATACTTTTGAGGAATTTATTGGCCCACTGATGCTTCAATTACAGAACCCTTTAGTTCTATGCCATAGGCTTATTATCGATGAAAATGGAAATATCGCAAGCTTTGCGGAACGAACTCAAAACCAGAAGTTTGAAGCCGTTCGTGCTTTCCAGAAATTAAATTATCAGGTAATCGCTGCAGGTGATTCCTACAACGATTTATCAATGATTGACCAGGCTGACGCTGGATATTTGTTCAGAGCACCGAACCATGTTCGGACAGAGCGACCCGACCTTGAATGCTTTGATGATTACAGCGATCTGCTCTCATCCATCAAGAAGGTTATTGAAAACGGTTGCTAGTCCCATCTGACAGGTAAATTTGCGAACCCTTTCAGAACGCCTGCAGTAGTTTGTTTGGGAGACCCATTAGCGCGTATTTTAGGCAATCTCCTAATTATCGCTGCCAGGGCAGCTTTCCCTTCAAGGCGGCTTAACGGAGCTCCAAGGCAGTAATGCGATCCGACTCCAAATGAAGTGTGGTTACGAAGAGTCGTAGGATCTCTGTTGATATCAAATACATCCGGATCCCTCCAAAGATTCGGATCTCTATTTGCAGAACCGAACATCATACAAACCTTAGAATCAACGGGTACTGTAACTCCATGAACAGTGACTTCTTCTGTATTTGTTCTGAATAATCCATGTACTGGAGCATCGAATCGAAGACTTTCTTCAATTGCATTTGGAATTAGGTTAGGGTTTGATTTGAGGAGTTCGAATTGCTCTGGGTACTCCATAAGTCTATGAAGAACGTTCCCTATCATGAGGGTTGTTGTTTCTGAACCGGCTACTAGAAGGAATTGGCAGAATCCAAGTATTTTCTTTATCGAGAGCTCTTTGCCGTCATTAGTTACCGTAAGTAATCGAGTTAATAAGTCTTCAGGGACGTCCTGTCCACTAACCAGAAGATTTTTCCTTTCAGCGATATGGTTGCTGAAATATTCAAAGAAGTCCTGATAGGCGACTTTTACTCCAGCGGACGCTTCTCGTCCTTCGGGGTAGGCGACTGCTTCTGCCATTGGAAGAACCCAGTTTCGGAAAAGTCCAATATCTTTTGTTGGAGTACCCAGCAACCAGCACATAACAGTAAGAGGAATCGGAGCTGCGAATTCTTTAATGATGTCACCCGACATCTTCTCCTCAAAGTGATCGATCAGTTCTTCAGTTAAATCAACAATTTTTCTTTCCATCTTTTCAATAGTTGAGGCTTTAAATATTCTTGAAATTGCGATTCGTTCTTGTGTATGTTCTGGAGGGTCGCTTGAAACAAGCACTCCAACACCTGGCTCCGAATACGCTAATCCAGGCCCAAATTTTGAAGACCATATTTTCTCATCTCGCAAGGCTGCTGTTACGTCCTCTCCTCTTGTTAGCGTGTAATGTGCAGAGGGCTGACTTGTGTGATGGACCGGACATTTATCCCTCAATAAACTCATCACAGTCGTCGGGTTATCTTGAAAATGCTGATCAGCAAAACTAAACGCAATATCTTCTGAATTCATTTTTTCCTAAAGTGACCGCACGAGGTCTGCAGCTTGATGGATTGCCGCTTGGATTCCATTTGTTCCTGATGCATCACCGATTGTGTGAATTTTAGGATTCGGTTGAAGAGATTGGGTTGCTAGGTAGTTGCCTAAATCTCTATTGGGGTGATTATAGGTAACTAAAGCTACTGTGTTGGCGTGAATTCTTCGCTTTCGTTCTGTGAACGGGACTCCAATCATCACTTCATCTTGAGTTATAGCTTGGAGATAGTGTCCGCCGATGAAGTCAAAGTTTTGTGACATGAGCCGTTCTTTCGCTGCTTCAACGGTTGCAGGCGGGTACGGAAGTGAGGCGCCGAGGCTCTCATACCTGCTGACAAGAGTTACTTGCATTCCGCGCTCAAGAAGAGCGTCTGCTACCGAAATTGCTTCAAATGTTCCAGTATCATCAAAGATAACTGCGGGCCCTTCCGAGTTAACTCTTCCTCCGAATCCAAGAACATCCCAACTGCTGTAAACATGATTCAAATTAAATCCTTTTAAGGGAGCAATGGGTGTTGTCAACTGGAATCCATCTGTTCGAGGCGTAGATCCAGTAGCTAGAATAATCCGATCTGGTGATATCTTATTGACCAAATCGGGATCAACGAACGAATTCAATGTTACGTTCACTTTGAGTCGTTCCATTTCTGTTTCAAGCCATTTTGTGATTGCTCCAAGATCAGACCGATGTGGAGCAGAGGCAGCAATTGTTACTTGTCCTCCCAGTCGTTTTGTTGCTTCGTGAAGGTGTACGTCGTGCCCTAGTATGGCTGCGGTGCGGGCTGCTTCAAGCCCTGCAGGGCCACCTCCAACAATGAGAATTTTTTCTATTGATTTTGGCTTTTCTGTTGGTTCGAATGTAATTTCTGTTTCTTTTGCGGCAGCGATATTAACGACACATCCAAGTTTTCCTGTTGACATGATTTGCCCGACACAGCCAAAGTTTGATCCGATACAGGGACGAATTAGGTCGGCGTTGCCTTGTTTCGCTTTATTGACTAGTCCAGGATCTGCTATGAGAGCACGAACCATGGAAACCATATCGGCCTGCCCTTCATTTACAATTGTGTCTGCTTGATCTAATGTCATTATTCGCCCTACGACAATTGTTGGCTTCGTTAGTTGTGTCGTTATTGGTTCATTGGCAGGCATTTCGTGACCGAGTGGGTCATCCATCGGAGAGAGCAGTTTATGGAACCGCCAATATGAGCCCATGTGAAGTGAAATGTAATCGACGTGTGGCTCCACTATTTTTGCTATTTCTGCATTGTCTTCAGCTGTCAGCCCTCCCGGGATATATTCTTCGTTGGGTAGCCTTATCCCTACGCAAATGTCATTTCCAACCTCTTCTCTTATGGCGCCGATAATCTCCATGAGAAATCGCATGCGGTTCTCCAGAGAACCTCCGTATTGGTCTGTGCGTATGTTATTGGCTGGCGATAGGAACTGTTCGATGAGGTATCCACTGGACGCATGAATATCAACTCCATCAAGCCCCCCGTCTCTGCATCTGCGGGCAGCAGCAGCGAACGCCTGAACCATCTCTTCAATCATTGACGGAGTCATCTCTAACGGAATTCCCCCAGCAATAGGATTTGGAATGGGACTGGAAGATATCTGAGTTGTTCCTTTCCCGGGCGCTCGAGCAGATCCTGGATGGTAGATTTGCTGAAGCATTTTCATACCGTGTGGTTTAAGAGCAGTGCTTAGCTCTTTGTAAAAATCAATAACTGCATCGTCATGGAGCGGGATAATGCTTCGCATAGCAGGTGAAGAAAGATGAACACCTGTAGCTTCAAGTGTGCTCATTCCTACTCCACCGACTGCACGTGCTTCATGGTACGCAATCAGTCGCTTGAGTGGCAACGCTGTTGAATGAGCAGAACGAACAATTCTATTTGGAATGGTAAGCGGTCCAACGTCGATTGGTTGAAATAACTGCTCGTACATGGCTTCCCCTCCAACTAAGCACTGATAACAGTTTCTACCCTCGTGGCTCCCTGTCAAGTCCAAGCACTCGTTCCCCGAGAATGTTACGCATGACATTCGACGTCCCCCCCATGATTGTGTACGCGGGAGCGTAAGATAGGCCCTTAGTTAATTGATTGTCGAGAAGGGCTTTAGGTCCAAGTATCCGGCTTACAAATTGGGC
>DBHP01000035.1 GCA_002295705.1 Candidatus Neomicrothrix sp. UBA825
CCATCCCAGACGGCATTGCCAGTTATCTTAGCTAGCAGAACGCAAACGAAAGCGAAGGCTAACCCCATCAACGCACCGAAATCTTCAAGCAGTACGACGGGGAGCTCAGGTATGCGAGAACGCTTAATGAAACTTCCCCATGAGTGATTCCCTTTGTAATAACGAGATTCACCTACAGCGGTTTTGAACGCGTACGCTTCCAAAATCATCGCAAAAAGCAGAATACCCAACGCCCACCAAAGCGAATCAATATCATGAGGGTGACGAACCTTGTGAACACCTTCGTAAAGTGCGTACATTGATCCTAAAGAGAAAAGAACGAGAGAGACGACGAACGCCCAAAAGAAACGTTCACGACCGAACCCAAAAGGTCGTTCAGAAGATGGAAGCTTCTTTGAACGTTTACGGCCCAAAAGGAGCAACGCCTGGTTACTAGTATCAGCGAAACTGTGAATAGATTCAGCCAGCATCGCAGAGGAACTGGTTATGAAAAAACCGAACAACTTCGCAATAGCGATACAAAAGTTAGCGATAAAGGCTGTGATAATTGTCTTCGCTCCACCAGTAGCTGCCATAGTGACCTCCCACCGTTCCTTTCTCTTCAGTAAAGTACCGGAATATATTCTATTCGGCTAATGTGCATCACATGCCCACCGTATTTAAAACACCCCAAGAACTTCTTAATGCTTCCGGAGTAGACCTTGGTGTAACCGATTGGCTTGAAATAACGCAGGAACGAATCAACCTTTTCGCAGAAGCGACAGGGGATCACCAGTGGATACACACAAATCCTGAGAAGGCAAAGGACGGCCCCTTTGGCACCACGATCGCGCATGGATACTTAACACTGTCACTCACAAACTTATTTCTCCCAGACCTCCTGCAAGTAACCGAGATTTCTATGGGAATCAATTACGGAGTGAATAAAATACGGTTCCCTCAACCAGTGCCAGTTGACTCTCGCATACGAGCCCATGGAACGATTACTGAAGTGGAAGAAATAAGTGGCGGCGTTCAAGCGATCGTTCAACTCACTATCGAAATTGACGGGGTAGAGAAACCGGCATGCATCGCTGAAAGCATAAGCAGGTTCCTCAACTAATAGAGTCGGCGCATCTCTTCATTTCCGATACCCTTAAAATATGGCGAAACGAAAGACCAAAACCCCGAAAGTGCCGCCATCTCTACCCCCTGTGCAACAAGGGTTTCTTAGCCCCAAAAGAGGTGTCCCCAGCGCAATCACACGTCCCCCGTACGCGCTCTCCGGAGACCCTGGACCCTCTATCCTTCCCTTGGTCCGAACATCAGACGAGATCACCTCAATGCGAAAGGCAGGAGCTATCGCTGCTGAAGTACTCCTGCACGTAGGAGAAAGGGTGACACCAGGAATTACCACAGACAAACTTGACCAAATAGCACACGACGAGATCGTCCGGCTCGGCGCCTACCCAAGCCCACTCAATTACCGAGGCTTCCCCAAATCCGTTTGTACTTCCGTGAATGAAGTCGTTTGTCATGGCATTCCCGACAGTAGGCAACTACAAGATGGCGACATCATCAACATTGACGTGACCGTATATTACGAAGGCGTGCACGGAGATACATCAGTGACCTTCTACGTAGGTGACGTTGACGACCATAGCAAACACCTCGTCACAACCACACGCGAAGCACTCTATAAAGGGATGGACACCGTAAGGAACGGCTCCCGTGTATGTGACATCGGAAAGGCAATAGAAAAGCATGCTCACTCAAATCAACTGAGCGTTGTTCGAGAATTTATCGGACACGGTGTAGGGCCAGAGTTCCACAGCGCTCTCGCTATTCCTCACTACTATGACCGACGTGCAACAACCGAATTAACGACTGGAATGAGTTTCACTATCGAACCGATGCTAAATCTCGGAGGGCACATCTTGCACATGTGGGACGATACGTGGACAGTAGTGACAACAGACGGAAGACGTTCCGCGCAATTTGAACATACCTTAATCGTGACCGATGACGGGTTTGAGATAATGACCAAAACCTCATCAGGCACAATCCCAGCAGAATACTTCGCAAACTAGCAGCAGCCGGCTCACAGTTTGCCAAACCAGAGAATAGAAAGAGAACATAGAATCATGACTGATAAAAAAACCCGTGTCATCCTAATCAGGCACGGAGAATCTAACGTAACTGTTCAACGAATCCTAGGCGGAGAAAAGAGCTGCACAGGGCTAAGTGAACTAGGCCAACAACAAGCAGCTGCTCTCCGTGAACGACTAGCTAAGGAACAAGCAAAAGTTGATTACCTCTACGCAAGCACCATGCCCAGAGCAATGGAAACCGCTGAAATCATCCAACCTGCCCTCAACCTAGACAAACTCCACCTAGACTCCGAACTAGTTGAGCACAGACCCGGCGAGGCAGACGGAAAACCATACGAAGAATTACAAACCCTTTTTGGTGAAAGTGATTATCACGGAAGGCCTCACAGCGAATTTGCACCAGGTGCCGAAAGCCTTTCACTGTTCCATTACCGTGTCTCTGCAGCACTAGAAAAAGTGATCGCACAACACGTCGGGCAAACAATAATGATTGTCTGCCATGGAGGAGTTATCGACGTAGCGATTCGTCAACTTCTTGACCTCCCAAGACGAGGCCAATTTGATCTTTGGACCCTGAACACGTCACTGACCGAATTCCTTGTAGATGACACAGGAACAACTAGAGGAAGATGGACCCTGATCCGCTATAACGATCACGCCCACCTCGCAGGATTACCATTCGCTACCAACACCGACGAATAACGAACATCAAACCGAGCAATCTCGTACACTAAAAGCGTGCTGACTAGCCAAGACATAGCGTCCTTCCAAAAAGATGGCGCAATCCTTATCCAAAATGTTCTTGATCGAAAGTGGCTTGATTTACTGGCGCGAGGCATAGATCGAAACAAGAGAAGCCGAGGCCCGTGGGCATGTGACTATACCAAACCCGGTGATCCTGGCGAGTTTTGGGATGATTACTGCAATTGGCAACGTATTAACGAATATAAATTTGTTCTATTTAATTCTCCGCTTGCAACAATCGCACAACAAATCATGCAATCACAGAAAGTAAGGCTCTTCCATGAACACGTCTTGGTGAAAGAAGCACACACCGGTGAAGAAACGCCATGGCATCACGATCAGCCTTACTATTGCGTAGATGGTAATCAACTCGTATCGACATGGGTTCCCTTAGACCCAATCACCAAAGAATCAGCAATGAAATTCATCGCAGGCTCTCACTTGGGTCCTATGTATGCCCCTAAGCGATTTCACGATAGTGAGTCATATGACTACGAAGGGTTTGCCGAACTACCAGAAATATCCGAAACTCTCACAGAGGATAAAATCAGGTCATGGGAAATGCAGCCAGGTGATGTTCTCATATTTCATATGAGAACCCTTCACGCAGCAGGCGGGACTGCCACCCGGCGTCGGGCATTCGCTGCGCGCTGGTTAGGTGACGATGCCACGTATGCGACACGTCCAGGACCAACCTCGCCACCATTCCCTGGATTAGAACATGAGCTAGCTCCTGGAGCACCAATGGACCATGAGCTATTTCCTGAAATCCAAACCAGCATCTAGAACGTCATGAAATGGCCACCATTGACATCTAGGCTTGTGCCAGTGCACGCAATGGATAGATCAGAGGCAAAGAACACAACCGAACCGCAGATCTGCTCGGAATCAGGGATGTAACGCAACGCAATTTCATTCGCGACGTTGTCATATTCCTCTTGATAAGTGGTGCCATTCTGATCAGCAAGGCTTTGCAAATACCACTGAACAGAATCACCAAAGATAAACCCAGGGCATATGGCGTTGACACGAATACCATCCGGGCCAACTTCTTTCGCCATCGTACGCGTCATTGATGTCATTGCTGACTTCGCTGCGGCGTACGCACCAAACATCGGCTTATTATTTCGTATCGACATTGTGGCGACGTTAATGATTGAACCTTTACCGCCCTCCCGCATTGCGGGCAGCACAGCACGACTCATTTTCAACGCTGAAGTACAATTTATTTCAAAACTTGCATACCAGGAATCAAGATCCATCTCCTCCAATGTCGCAAAGGGAGGTTGCCCAAAAGCATTATTAACCAAAACATCAACAGTCCCAAAAGCCTTAATCGTACTAGCGATCAAGTGATCAATTTGAGCCAAATCCGTTACATCTGTGACAACAGGTAGCGCCTCAGCTCCCAGAGACTCTATCTCCGCAGCGACGCTTTCAACTTTAGACGGTGTGCGGGCAGCAAGAACTACACGTGCACCCTCACGAGCACACGCAAGAGCGGCATCACGTCCCATACCGGGACCAATTCCAGAAATAATAGCTACGCGCCCATCCAGCAAAGTCACGTTTCCTCCCAGTCAACGGATACTGGTCAGTACTCTAGCAGATCGATCAGCCTTGATAAGGGGGCATGCCTTCCATCTTCCGTAACAAGTTAATTCGTTCAGCAAGAGGGGGATGAGTATTAAACATGTCATTAAAGCGCTTCCCTTGATGTCCTTTCACATGATCATCCGGTGACTCAATCCATAAATGGCTCGTCGCATGCGAGGTTTTCCTAACTACCGTTACATCTCGATCAAGTTTCTCAAGCGCCATACGAATCCCAGACGGATTTCTCGTCAATTCAACAGCAGTAGCATCAGCCAATTCCTCACGACTTCTGCTCACCGCAGCTTTCAGTAAGCCAGCAGCCAAAGGTGCGAGAATCGTCACAAAAACCACAGCGATCAGCATGATAATCGCCTGAGGGCCGCCACCATTCTGGTTCCTGTTCCTTCGCCCTCCGGTCAAACTACTCCAGAACGCTATCCGCCAAAACATGTCACAAAGAATTGCGACTGCGCCAGCAGTTGCCGCAGCTACAGTCATCACCCGAATGTCATAATTACGGATATGTGCCATCTCATGAGCGATTACGCCCTGAAGCTCATTTCGGTCCATTTTCTCCAACAATCCCGTTGTTGCTGCTACAGCAGCATTCTCAGGGTCCTTCCCAGTCGCAAATGCATTTGGAGCAGGGTCATTCACAATATAAACATCAGGCTTAGGTAATCCAGAAGATAAAGCCATCTCCTCAACAAGGTTATGTAATTGAGCGTACTTATCAGGGTCAGCAGGGATAGCGCCCGTAGCACGTAACGCTAATTTTGAGGACTGTTTGTATTGAAAGTAAGTAAGAATAAAAGAAAAGATCAATGCAAAGATCGCAAAACCCAAGAACCCGGTCAGAGCAAGTCCTAAAATAAATGAGACGAGAAAAACAAGAAAGAAACTTGCACAAAGTAGTAGCCGCGTCGTGCGCTTATTTTTCTTCTGGAGTTCTCGAAAGTCTGTAGTCATACATTCACATTATGCCCGATGTAGGCTAAGTTGCTGTGGTGGAACAAAAGAAGATAATAATAGATACCGACCCCGGCCATGATGACGCTATAGCGATACTGCTAGCATTAGCTTCACCTGAACTTGACGTTATAGGCGTAACATGTGTGGCAGGGAATGTCCCCCTGCATCTAACAGCACGAAATGCATTGCTAGTTTGTGAGCTAGCAGGCAGACCAGACGTAAAAGTCTTCTCTGGATGTGACCGTCCTATGGTCCGGAAACTTGTTACGGCCGAGGCCATACATGGAGAAACTGGGTTGGATGGACCTCAATGGGATCCCCCTACCGGCCAACTCCAAGATCAGCATGCAGTTGACTGGCTAGTTGAAACTCTCCTCGATGCTGAAGATAAGGAGATCACTCTGTGTCCAGTTGGTCCTTTAACAAACATAGCTATGGCTCTTGTGCGTGAGCCTAAAATAGCAAGCAAAGTGGACCAAATTGTAAGCATGGGCGGTGGGTATTTCGTAGGCGGGAACATAACACCAGCAGCCGAATTTAACATCTTTGTAGATCCACATGCTGCCGACGTTGTCTATCGAAGTGGAATCCCCATTGTTGCGATGCCTTTAGACGTCACACATAAAGCATTGATGACACAAGACTGGATACAAACACTTGAAGACTTGGGAACTGAGGTAGGTAGAAAATCATCTCAGCTACTGTCGTTTTACAACAGATTTGATCTCGAGAGATATGGAATGGCCGGAAGCCCGGTCCACGACCCTGCAACAATCGCCTATCTGATCGAACCAGATTTATATACGGGTAAAGAAGTATACGTAGAAGTAGAAACCAGAAGTAGTTTGACAATGGGAATGACAGTTGTTGACTATTGGGGAGCAAGAAGAAAAGAACCCAATTGCCTATGGGTCTCAAAAGTCAACGACGAAGGTTTCTTCCAATTAATGTACGACAGGCTGGCGACACTCTAAGTATTCATCGCTTTTGACATGATTTGCAGAACGTAGTCCCTCTCCCGTCAATCATCACGCGTCGCAGTATCTCACCACATTTGACACACGGCTCTCCTGCTCGCCCATAGCACTCGAGATAAAACTGGTTATTTCCTTTCTTTCCTTCGGCATTCACATAATCTCGCAACGTCGTCCCCCCATTCGCAACAGCCATAGTAAGTACATAACGGATACTTTCATGTAGAGCAGCCGTTTTAGCCTTTGTTAACTTCCTAACACCGGGATATATACCTGCTCTGAAACACGCCTCATCAGCGTAGATATTGCCAACACCAGCAACAGGACGTTGACTGAGAAGCTGCGTTTTTACTTTTCGGTTGCTAGCTTTCAAAGAAGCATAAAATTGGTCAACTGTGAAATCATCCGATAGCGGTTCAGGTCCAAGACTTCCAAGAGTTCCTTCATACTGGCCAGGTAAACAAATACGGATCCGACCAAAGCGACGAACGTCACGGTAGCCAAGAATCCGATCATTATCGAGCCTCCACCAAGCTCTCAAATACGGATCTGACAAGTTATCGCAAGGAAGTAATTGGCCAGTCATCCCTAAATGAACAACCATCTCAGTTTCGTTATCAAGATGAAACAAAAGGTACTTTCCACGTCTAAAAACGGCTTCAAAGCCTAACCCAACAATCTCTCGCGCTGGGGTAAATTTACCTGATGGATGGCTATCAGCTTCGGTAACGTAACGACCCATAAGTAAAGGCTCAAGTTGACGACGAATAGATTCAACTTCAGGCAATTCGGGCATTGCGTACAGTATTCTTTCTGCGTTGCTTACGCACAAATTTTGTTAACGACAATCAGATCAAACTAAGGGCTTCTAATGCTGGAGCATCATGGCGAACCCGTTTGTTTCGAACCAGTTGACGAACTTGTTCCTCTCCATCAGGGCAGTGAGTTACGAAAGGGCACCACGCGCACAGTGGGCCTGTTGTAGTAGAAAACATATTTGATGTGCAAGCAACGTTGAGTTGTTTCCAAGTGTTCTTGAGTCTCTGAAGGGGCTCTTCGAGAGCCTCTTCGGTGACCTCTGTTTCTATCGTTTCTTGCCCTAAGAATAAAAGACGAGCTTTACTAGGTAATTCTCCGTCTGCTTCCCGAATAGCTGCGGCATATAGAAGAACCTGTCGTATTTTGTCTCCTGCATATCTCTTCTGCGGGACTTTACCAGATTTATAATCTGCAACAATTACAGACTGTCCTTCTTTGTCTACCCGATCAACTACCCCTCGGAAAGGAACGCCTTCAAGCACGACTCGAACATCTCGCTCTGTATCTTGGACTTCGACTTCGCTGGGCTCTTCAAGCTTCCAAAGTCCTTCAATAGCATTCCAACTCTTCCACTTGAAATTACGGACTTCATCCTCATCCAGTGATAGGGCTAAGAAATCAGTGTCGTTTTCAATTTTTGGCCAGATCACTCTAGCTAGTTCTCTCGCTTTTTCTTTCGTCCTGTTATGAGGTGTTTCTTGGAGAAGAAATTCGAGTACTTCATGGGCGAAAGTTCCCAATAACGCCGACTCTCCGGGAGGGTCAGGGAGGCGATCCACGTAACTGAATTTCCACTTCATAGCGCATTGTTCAAACAAACTTGAACTTGATGGAGAAAGATACGGTGGAATATTCTCAAGAGTCTGATTATCGGACATGCTCATTGTTTATCAGACTGTTACGACAGAAAGTGTGAATCTGTGATTTATTGCACATTAAGATTCAGCTGGACAGTATTTCGCGCCCTTTTCATTAGGCTTAGAGTATTAGAAGAGCACAAGGATTCTATGTACGCAGCAATTAACTCAGATGGGTACAACGTTGTACTCCTTTTCCACTTACTCACTGTCATAGTAGGGACTGGTTCTGCCTTCATGGTCCAATTCATCAACGCAAAAGATAGTGACATTCTTGATAGGGCTTCTGTTCAGAGCATAGTTGGGTTCCTTATCGCACCATCTCTATTTCTCGGAGGTGTATTCGGCGGAGCACTCGTGGGATTGTCCGATGATGTGTACGACTTTTCACAACTCTGGCTCACTATAGCTGGAGTGCTCTGGATTACAGCCTGCGGATCGGCAACGCTACTTTTTAGACCACCATTCCTTACCTTCCCTGACCAATCACGTTTTCAACGGCCCCTCACTGCAGTATTACATTTATCACTAGTAATCATGCTCGTTGTTATGGTTTGGAAGCCGGGTTTGTAACTAAACGTCCAACGCTTCACGGTCAAACAAAGCGCTCTCTTTCAGTACGAACTCCTTCCGTTTCGACACGTCAGAACCCATCAGTGTTTCAAACATCCGCATTGCTTCTTTAGCCTGTTTAGCGTCATCCATAGTTAAACGTTTAAGAATCCTTGTCTCAGGATTGAGCGTCGTCTCAGCTAACTCGTCAACATCCATTTCCCCTAAACCTTTGAATCTGATCCATTTATCGAGGGGAATTTTTTTCTTCTTAGTAATCGCATTGCGCTCCTCATCAGAGAATGCGTAAAGGGTTTCCCCTCTCCATTTGGAGGAATAGAGGGGTGGTAACGCAGCGAAAACCCGACCATCTTCAAGAAGCGGCTTCATGTAATGGAAAATTAACGTCAACAGTAAACACCTGATGTGGCTGCCATCAACGTCTGCGTCACAAAGAATAATTATTCTTCCATAGCGTGCATCATCAATATTGAAGTCTTTCCCGCTTCCAGCGCCGATAGCGGTGATTAGTGCTTGTGCTTCAGCGTTGTCAATAACTTGTTTCATCGTGGCTTTTCCTGCATTGACAACTTTGCCCCGCAATGGAAGAATCGCCATATATTCAGCGTCCCGACCAGCTTTTGCGGGTCCAGCAGCTGAATCCCCTTCGACGATCAGAAGTTCGCTGTCTTCACCATGGGTTCTACAGTCCGCCAGCTTGTCAGGCATGCCAGTGCTACCCAAATTAGCTGCTTTACGTTTCGCATCAAGGACTTCCTTGGAAGCAACACGATTCAAAATTGCGTTCACGATCTTTTCCCTAACAGCATTGATATGGGTTTTCTTCCCTGCGCCTTCAAACCAATCAGAGAGGCTTTGTTTCGTGATTTCGTATACGATGCTTTGAATGGCCGGCGTTCCGAGCTCTTGTTTTGTTTGGCCACGAAACTGTGGTTCCGGAAAGGTAACTTTCAGTCCTGCGATGAGTCCTTCTTGAACGTCTTCTTTTGAAGCTCGATCATTTCCGGATTTTGCTAATTTGCTTAATTTCTTCGTACCAGGCAACAGACTGTCGTTGATTGCTCTGGTCATTGCCCGTTCCAACCCTGCCAGATGTGTCCCTCCTTCAGGTGTGGGAATCGTATTCACGAAAGATACGACACTCGTTTCGTAACCCTCAACCCAACGCATAGCAACTTCAACGGTGCATTCGCGTTCAACGATTGTCATTTTCCCATCGACGGGAACTTTCTCTTCGAAAGTGTCAATTCCGCTAATTTTTATGATTTCTGTGACAGCGTTGCTCTCGCTTAAAGAGTCAACCAGGTCTGATAATCCGCCTCTACTGATGTATTCAAATGGTTCATTTTTTTGTCCGGTTCTTTTGTCCTCTACGCGAACCTTGAGGCCAGGGACGATGAAACATGTTCTCGCAACACGTTGGCAGACAAGTCCAAAATCGATTTCAGCATCTGGGTCAAAAACTTCAAGATCTGGCCAAAATCGGATGCGTGATCCAGTTTTTTTTGTTTTCTTTGGTTTCGTAAGTGTGTGACTGGCTCTGAACTTTCCATTTGCGTTGAATTGGCCTGCAACACGGTCTTGGAAACAGAGCTTATGGGTGCTCCCATTTCGGTCAACTTCTGCGATGAGTTTGGAAGATAAAGCGTTAACCACGGAAGCACCGACACCATGAAGACCTCCTGAGGAAGAATACGCGCCCCCACCGAATTTGCCTCCCGCATGTAGCTCTGTCAGGACTACTTCAAGTGCTGAAACACTTCGCTTCTTATGCTTGCCAACTGGGATTCCTCGACCGTTATCCATGACTTCCATAGACCCATCACGGTGCAGTACAACGTCAATCTTGTCACAAAACCCCGCAGCTGCCTCGTCAACAGCATTGTCAATCAACTCCCACAGAAGGTGCGTAAGCCCGTCACTCCCAGTCCCACCTATATACATACCTGGGCGTTTACGAACAGCTTCCAAACCCTCTAAAGTCTGGATAGCGTCTGCGTCATATTTCACCTTATTCGTATTTGTGGTAGCCATTATGATTTAGATCCCCCTTGAATCATTTGCGAATCGCTTCTCACCATCGCGGCAGTCCAACGTCAAGAATCTGCCGATCAGTTTTAGAACTCACAAGATCACGTTTCGTAGGCTCAATCGGGAGATCTACAGGAACTGGATCTGCTTTCTTTGGGTCATCATCGGTGGCCATAACGGCGAGAAGCACATCTGGTCCGACAATACGAGCAAGCACTAAGCTCTTTTCTTTCGTAAATCTAGTGACTCGAATCCCCGTCCCTCCGCGACCTTTAGAGGAAAGTTCTTCAAACGGAGTGACCTTTGCTGACCCGGTGTCTGTCACAGTCACTACGGCGCCATCGCCAATTGCTGCACCAGCACCTACTATCTTTACGCCATCACGGATTTTCATACCAAGAACACCAGCAGCGTTTCGCCCTTGGATACTGATGTTGTCAACGGGAGTTCGAAGTGCCTGTGCATCCGATGAAACGATCACAACGTCAACTCCATCTGGGCACGTGAAAGCCGCTGCTAATTTATCGTTGGGTTTCAGTTTGATTACTGGTTTACTATTAGACGTTTCTTTCAGCTCTGTGGGCGATATGCGTTTGGCGACTCCGTTGCTCGTCACCAATACAACATTTTCCTCTCCCGGTGACACAACTGTGAGTATTTGCTCTCCTTTTCCAAGACCAAAAACTTTGTTAGCTACTGCACCTCGACTTCTCCCCTTGATTTCTCCAAGTTCAGACGATCTCACCGAAAACGCACGCCCTTCAGAGGTGATAGCAAACACCGGACTATGGGTTGATCCGATTGTGGAAGCAAGCAGAACATCATGCTGGCCCGGCGTTGATCTTCGGCTACCTTCGATAGGAGAGCGACCCACACGACCAGATGTTGACAAGGTAACGAGGCATGGCTCATCGGGTGCATCTTCAACATCTATTAAAGGAATATCATCATGAACGGGAATGTCCTTGAGGTCAATAATTTCCGTGCGCCTATCAACCCCATATATTTCAACGATCTCTTCAAGTTCTTTAAGGACGATCGTTCTTTGGCGTTGTTCAGAATCAAGAATTTTTTTGTATTCTTTTATGCGAGCAGTTAATTCCTCGCGCTCATCCAGTATCTTCTGCATCTCTAACGCAGTTAATCTCCGAAGCTGCATATCGAGGATGTGGGTTGCCTGAATTTCAGATAGCTTCAATTCTTTACGAAGAGATGACTTCGCGTCTTCAACATCTTTGGAACCTTTGATGATGGCGACGACTTTATCAATATTCTCCAGAGCAACAATGAGTCCCTTGACGATATGAAGTCGGTCCTGTGCCCGGTCTAATCTGAATTGGGTTCTTCTAACAACAACCGTTAATCGGTGATCAACATAATGCTTACACAGATCATAGACGCCCAGTGTTTCAGGAATTCCGTTGACTAACACCACATTGTTAATTCCAAATGTCTCTTCAAGAGGGGTTTGTTTGTAAAGTTCGGAGAGCACCGCTTCTGGATTGACGTTTGGTTTAAGCGTTATTAACAATCGCAGGCCTGATTTACGATCAGATAAGTTTTTAGCATCGGCTATTCCAACTAACTTCTCCGCAACAACCAACTCATTGATTTTCTTCACAACTTTTTCGGGACCAACCATATAAGGAAGTTCTGTGACAACAATTCCTTGCCGGGTGCGTGTCAGTTTTTCAAACTCCACACGCGCTCTTATACGAAATGTGCCCCTACCTGTTTTGTAGGCCTCTTTTAAATCCTCATCTACGATGATCCCTCCAGAGGGAAAATCCGGACCAGGTAATACTTTAAGAAGTTCATCCAGCGTCGGTTTTGGACGCCTTTTTTTCATAACAAGGGAAATCGCTTCAAAAACCTCACGTAAATTATGGGTAGGCATATTCGTTGCCATTCCAACAGCTATACCCGTCGTTCCATTTACCAACAGATTTGGAAGCAAGCCAGGTAAATACAGTGGTTCCGTGCTCTCACCATCATACGTTGGTCGAAAATCAACGGTCTCTTCCTCAATCTCACGAACCATTTCCATCGCAGCCTCAGTAAGGCGACACTCTGTGTAACGAGCTGCGGCAGGTGGGTCATCAAGACTTCCAAAATTCCCGTGCGGGTCCACCAAGGTCACCATACGAGCAAAGTCTTGCCCCAGTCGTACGAGAGCCTCGTATATAGCCATATCACCATGCGGGTGATATTTACCCATAGTGTCACCGACAACACGGGCACATTTACGATGGGGACTTGCCGGCCGTAATCCCATGCCAAGCATCGAATATAATATTCGTCGTTGCACCGGTTTTAAGCCATCTCGCACGTCCGGAATTGCGCGGGCGGTGATAACAGATAAGGAATAGGCTAAAAAGGACTCCGACATCTCATCCGCAACCGGAACAGGGATCACCTCTCGGGCGAAATCTTTAGCAAATGAAAGTTTTTGTTGACGTGCCATCCCTGACCTCTCTAAATGTGTACGAGCATAGAGTTCTAGTAGGACACTTTGAATGCCCTTAGTTAGAAAATAATCCAATACCGACTAGTTCACGTGGCAATTCAATATCAAGTTAAATTACCGATAGAACCTCACAGCATACAGAACGGAGTCAACTCTTATTAATCTCAGTCGGATTCCAAAAAGTCAGCTCCTTTTCATTGAGAAGAAGAGCATTGATCAATTCCACTCCCTGCATAAGTGAATGATCCTGATTAGAAACCTCATATTTCCATCCGCCAAAACGACCACGCGAAAAGATATTTCTGGCCTCTAGCCGAGGAATGAAATCGTCAAGAATCTCATTTCTGCCTAGAAAAGGTGTTGGATAGCCGAACGGCAAAAACTTCTTCCAAGTACTCACCAAATTAGCGTCCTTGGGAAGAACCCCTACTGAATGTAATCCTTGAATAGTGTCAGAAATTACGGTGGCGTGATTGACTTGTTTCTTTGTGGACTCAGAGATCTCACACATCAGTGACCATTGTCGCCCCGGTAAAGGCACATTCTGCGGAGAGTAATTAG
The DNA here is from genome assembly GCA_002295705.1 of Candidatus Neomicrothrix sp. UBA825. Taxonomy (GTDB): domain Bacteria; phylum Actinomycetota; class Acidimicrobiia; order Acidimicrobiales; family UBA8592; genus UBA8592. The sequence continues at coordinate 13,685 of DBHP01000035.1, forward strand.
AAAACACTGTTGCCCGATAGAAGGGAACGTTATCTTCAGGGAAATACATCCAGCACTTGGACCGCAGTTGTTCGGGTGTTGAACCTTGAATACCTAACCCAATCACATGGGTACTTGACCATTTAAACTGCTCTAATTTATCATTTGGAAAATCATCTCTGATCTGGCCTCTCAACTTTTTTATAGTGAAGGGCAAGGGCATTGTCGTTATCAACTTTTCGTATTTGAACTGTTTTCCATCTCCACAAAAGACGATTTGTTTCTCCGAATCAATTTCTCGAACCTCGGTATTTAGAACAATATTTTCCTTGGGTAGCCTCTTCCCAAGTTCATTCCAAATCCTTCCTGTTCCGCCTTCTGCAGGAAAGCGAAAAACTGCGTTTGGACCCCAACTTTTAATATCAGCCTTTGCTTCAATGTTTCGTAGTACGTCACTTTTGTTTATGGTTGCGACTCTTTCTCCAACCCAATTCGCAGTTAGTTCGTGAGGAGGGTAAGCCCACACTTTAAAGTTGTAAGGGCGCATGAAAACATCTGCAATGCCTTCTCCAAATGAAGCAACGATCCATTCATCAAAATCCATATCTGCTGTAGACGCCTCATTGGTTTTTAAGCCATCTAAACCTAAAAGGCATTTTTCGAGGTCTTCCTGAGGGAGTCTCCACATATTGTTTTGGAAAGGGTAAGGAATCCACTGGTTCCGCATCCAAATCCAGGCCTCACGTTGATGTTCCAGCCAATTCTCTTTCAAAAGATCACTCAGAAGCTTATCGAAATAGTCGTAATGCGAGAATAAAACATGCCCTCCCAAGTCCCAAATAAAACCCTGCTCATCAACTACCGAAGATGCAAGCCCGCCGAGAGAATGGGATTGTTCAACAAGAACCCAATCGCTTTGATCTAGCTCAGATAATCGATGCGCAGCTCCTAACCCTGTTGGGCCACCTCCAATGATCACATATTCAGCGCTTCTCATGGGAATACCCTAGATATCTTTACTAGTTCCAACAAGGCTCGGCCTCCTTTACGAAGAGCCGCTAGACCCGACAAGGAAGAATCCCCAACTGTTCGCTCATTATAAACAACAGGGCATTCTTCGACCTGGTAATTCATCAAGGATAAAGCTCCTGATAGCGCAATATTTGGAGCAAAGGTATCAGAGGGAATTCTTTCAAGGAGGACGGTGAGAATTTCTGAGCGTATAAGTCGGAAAGGGATATTGACATCACGAAGGTGGCAATGAAAAAGAACTTTTGTTGCAGCTCTTGCAACATAAGTTACGAGACGTCTGACAGTTGTTTGATTGCGGTCTTGACGCCATGCGATAACTGCGTCTTTCCCTTGCCGTTTTGACCATAAAGCCGAGAATTGGTTTGGATTAATTTCATTATCACTGTCAGCCTGAAACACCCATTCAGCGATACCAACGGCTCTTCTATAACCAACTAAAATCGTTGGCCCGTGTCCCTCATTCTCTTTTATGATTGTCTGAATATTTTGGTTATTTCCATATCTCTTAACTATTGAAATAGTTGTGTCCGAAGAACCGTCATCGATAATAAGAATTTCGTAATTCAGGTTTACTGAATTTAAAACATTAAGCCACTCATCGATGCATTCGCCTATCAGTTTTTCCTCATTAAATACGGGAATAACGACAGCGACATC
>DBHP01000042.1:0-3173 GCA_002295705.1 Candidatus Neomicrothrix sp. UBA825
GCGTAAAGAACATCTCCGGCGTTAATAGTATCTCCGTCATCTACAAGGACTGAACTAACCTGTCCGTCGACGTTGGCTGTTATTCTCTGGAGCTGATCTCTACGAATTTCTCCTCGGACAGTAATCTCGTCAGATAAAGTTCTTCTCTCGACAGGAGCAACAACGTACGTGGGGCCATCGTTTCTTTGGGTGTTATTGCTGTTTCCCCCCGTACCCGGCCAGACAAAAACACCAACCAAGAGAACGAGGGCAAGCCCTATTCCTATTCCTGCAAAAACTTTCTTTCGATTATTCAACTTTTGAACTACTCCTCACTCGCCTCATAATTCTCCAAAACATAGGTCTCTGCCTCTTGCCTGCAAGTGTTTATATCTCCAGCAGGGAAGAGGCCTTCTGAATCGTCAGGGGGGGTCAGGCCTGAACCATTCGTGCCAAATCCAAGTTGCCCGCGCTCATCGGGTGTTATTTCACCGACTTCCCATCCAAGTCGCTCTAGGCACTCTCCAAATACTGGGATTCCGAAGTTGTTTTGTGCGATCTCCTCTGGGGTCAAGTTTTCTTGAGCTTCGCTAAAAGCTGTGAAAGCCTCAATAATGTTGGTTGCTGTGGCGCATTTTTGAAGGGCGGCAATGTAGTCGGGTGTGAAAGAACTAGGGTCAACAGTTTCTCCGTCAGGGCCAGGTTGACCCGGTGCCCCAATAAACTCAAATCCGTCCTCTTCGAGGCAGCCCTGAAATTGTGCAACGGTGTTAAGTAAGTTATCTAGCGGGTCTTCGTCTGCAGTGGCGACGTCAATGCCCTCGTCTTCTTCAACCGCTTCTGTTTCAGTATTAAGTTCCTCAACGTCAACGTCTTCAACAGAAAGGGTCTCTGCTGTGTTGCTTTCGCTAGCTTGCTTGTCCTCTGCCGCTTTCACTGCGTCAGCGTCGATCACTACTTGGCCACCTTGTCCAATGATGACATTTGCGGATTCAGAGCTCTCACTACCACCACCACAAGACATCGCTACAAGCGATATCAGGAGTATCAATCCTGCTGTTCGGAACATTTTCATCTTATGCATGGTTTCCTGCCTTCGTTAATTTCTGCGCGTAACTGAAATGACCTATTGGGTGATCTCAGGGGAGGTTCCTTGTAATCCAGCATATGATATTTGAGACACTCTTTGGTGTAACTAGCCGAAGCAGGCTGTGGATTGAACAATTTAATTTTCCTGAAAGTGGCAAGTGGGGGTGGCATAAATTTATTTATGATGATGAAATCGATATACGGTGAGTAATAATAATCATTATTATTAATAAGTCAAGTGATGCGAAGTAATTCTTTAGTAAATACATTTCTAAAAAGGTTTGACTAAGAACGTCGGGTTATCTCAGAAGTTTCTTGAGACGCAAGTGTTCGAATAGTAAAAATAGAATCTCCGGAAAGGACTCCACCTCTCCCGAAAAGTCTTCCATACTGCCAGTTAGATAGCCCAAGCTCAGGCCTATTCAGGGCGTACTGCCCGTCAACCCATCTTGTAAATCCATTACCAACAAATGGGGCATTAATTCCATCAAAAAAAGCTTCAAATTCAGAGTCGTCTTCGGTAACCATGCTCGCAACAAATTGCGGCGAGTAACTATTACAAAGGGTTATGGCTTCTGAAACGGATTCAACTACGACCAAAGTGACTTCTGGTGAATTTTCCCATTCCCATTCAACGCCGATTTCAGCTATCTTGATTTCTTCGGTTTGAGGCTCAAACACTTCTCCTTCAGCGCGCTCAATAGCAACGTTGCTCCGCCATATATCAGGGATAAAGGGATCAGCCGACTCGGTGATGTGTAATTTAGCATTTGCACCCCTCACTTCGGCAGCCTCTGTTAACGCAGCTAAAAACTCTGGGACCAGGACCGATGCCGCTTCTTTGGTTATGCAACAGGTGTTAAGTGTGTTGCAAACTTTTCGATCCAGCGAATGATAGATAACCGATTTGAACATTTCAGGGTCAGAGTTACTGCTACCAACTAGCCAGGCTCCACCTGTTCCATGCAAACTCACTGGAATGCCGGATTGCTTTGCTACTGCACCCAATTGCGCGACGGCTGGTCCAGACCCTCGGGCCACCGCTAAAGCTAGCCGCTGGTCTGAAAACATAGCGTAACCAGCGGACCGCTCAGCACTATTGATGAGACTCACCGAGCCAATTGGCAACCCTGATTCTTTTAAAGCAGGATCCAAAGCATGCTCTACGATAGCGTTTGCTGTCAACAAGGCATCAGAACCTATCCGGAACACAACCGTGTTTCCCGAACGAAGAACTCCTGTAGCGTCTGCGAAGACGTTGGGCCTACCTTCGAAGATAAAACCGATGACACCAAGCCCAGCAGTTATTAATTTGACCTTCCACCCGTCATGGCTTATTTCCTCAATGGCTGACCCTCTTTGGGATGGCGTATTTTCCCATAAACGTAAACCAGCAACCATGTCTTCTCTCATCTTCTCCGAGAGAACTAGTCGTGTTGTTGACCGCCCTTTAGACTTAGCTACTCGGACATCCTCGTCATTTGAATGTTTAATAGCGGAGAATCTCTCTTCATCTGATAGGTAATCTGCAAACAACTTAAAGAACTGTGTGATTGCATGATCGTCAACTGATCCCATTTCTAAAAAAGCGTCGTGAGCTCGTTCAACTGTCGTGGTAGAAATTTTCCATACTTCTGCAGGGACATGAAGTAGATCCCCAGTCGTTTGGATGACGATCAATCTATCGCCATTCTCAAATTCCGATGCTAGCTCTTTGGATACTATTGCAAGATTGTTTCCTCCATAAGGAATCCTCATGCCAGCAGTTAAAGAATCAAGTTTTTTGTCCATTTGGGCATGCTAGCTAGAACATCGCTTTTCGCACAAGTGCAGGCGAGACCTAACACTTCTGTTAACCCTCAACGAGGAATTAAGAGAATTCAGCTAGCTTGCTTAGTATGCAGACTGATTGGAACCCAATTCTTCGTCAAGAATTTAACAAGCCATATTGGGAAGAACTTCAAAAATATATTTTTGATCAACGTTCGTCTCAAAAAGTCTTCCCAGCTCATACGGATGTGTTCCGCGCGTTCCATCTAACCTCTTTCGCTGCATTAAAAGTCGTGATACTTGGCCAAGATCCGTATCACGGTGAAGGGCAAGCA
>DBHP01000042.1:3582-5804 GCA_002295705.1 Candidatus Neomicrothrix sp. UBA825
TGGGTGTTTCGAAGCCGCAAAGTGGGGATCTCACTAAATGGGCGGAGCAAGGTATTCTATTGTTGAATACGACTCTAACAGTTCGTGAGGGGACACCTGCATCTCACCAGGGCAAAGGATGGGAAACTTTCACTGACGAAGTTATTCGGTGTATTAGTCAGCAGAAAGATTTCATTATCTTTGTTTTATGGGGGGCAGCTGCACGGCGGAAGAAAAGCCTAATTGACGTTACAAAGCATACTTGCATCGAGTCGGTTCACCCCTCACCGCTTAGCGCCCATAGGGGATTCATAGGCAGTAAGCCCTTCTCTGGGGTTAACCAATTGTTGCGGCGGCAGGGCGTATCGGAAATCGATTGGTCTCTTTAGTCCTTTTACTTGTCGTTCACCCTATCTAATGTGCGAAACTCAATGTGATAAGAAAGGCTGATAATGGGCGACTTTTTCCAGAACGGTGTTATAACAACCCTCCATAACCTTGGTGATCGTCCTACGGGGGAATTAGAGAAAGATCTACAGGGGTGGTCTGATGAACGACCGATGTCCTTAATTATCCCATCGCTTTATAGTGAATTTGAGGGGCCTGCTATGCCTCGGATAATTTCTCAACTAGAGACGAATAGTTACCTCAGCGAAATAATAATTGGATTGGATCGGGCAGATAGTCGGCAGTTTAAAATAGTTAAAGAACAAGTTCGGGATATCCCGGTTGATGTAAAGGTCATCTGGAATGATGGGCCTGTGATGCGCGATCTCCAAATCGAATTAGCATCTGAAGGTCTAGCGCCACTAGAGCGTGGAAAAGGAAGCAATGTCTGGTACGCCATGGGGTACTTCTTAGCATCTGGAAAGGGAAAGATATTGGCTTTGCATGATGCTGATATCTTGAATTACCAAAGTGAGATGTTAGCGCGGTTACTCTACCCGTTAGCTAATCCGACATTTGGATACGCATTTTGCAAGGGCTATTACTTTCGGACTGGCAGTGATGGCTTTAATGGAAGAGTCGCCCGACTATTGGTCACTCCTCTTTTGCGAGCCATGAGGCAAATACTGGGTGAGGATGATTTTCTTACTTATCTTGATAGTTTCCGCTATCCGTTGGCAGGTGAGTTCTCAATGGATGCAGACCTCGTCAGAGGCCTCCGCATTCCATTTGACTGGGGTCTTGAAATAGGGGTTCTCTCCGAGGTTTATCGAAACTACACAACAAGTCGTATATGCCAAGTAGATGTGGCCGATTCCTATTCACATAAACATCAAATTGCCTCTGAAGATGACCCATCTCAAGGACTCCATAGGATGGCAATAGATATTTCAAAATCAATCTTCCGTAAACTCGCAATTAATGGAGAAGTATTTTCCCAAGGATTTTTCCGCACGTTAAAAGCTACGTACTATCGAACTGCGCTTGACCTCTCAGACCGTTATATGCATGATGCAGAAATGAATGGGTTCCCGATTGATAGGCATTCCGAGGAAAATCTCATTGAACTGTTTTCGCGAGCAATTACTAAAGCTGGTGAAGATTATTTAATGCATCCAATGGAGCAACCATTTATTCCATCATGGTCTGTCGTCATGTCAGCTATGCCCGACATTCTTCATCGGATACAAACGTCAGTGGATAGTGAAAACCTTTGATAAAAACTTTCAGTTTCCAAGTTTTGGTACTAATCGCTTAGGTATTTGCCCTTCCTGAACAAGCCACCGAAGAGTATCGGTAAAGCTTTCTGATAGGGGTTTCCACTCAATTTCTAAATCTGCTCTAGTTCGTGCATCGATACCAGGCGTCAAGCTTGTCATAAACTTCGAAGTGGCAAGATCTAGTGGGAAATCTACTCCAAGATTTCCTATAAGGTCTCCGAACTTCCCAAAAGTGTGAAAAACATTGTTCGGGAGGGTAACTGTCCGTAATTGCTTGCCAGTCACAGATTCAAGAAAGACCTCTGTTTCGGGCCAATCTAGATAATGCCCGAAAACTCCATATTTCCGGGGCCCTTTATCAGCTATCAAGCAGCGTGATAGAACTGTGGCTAGATCTCTGACGTCATGCATCAAAATACCGCCCGTTTTGGGTAAAGGAATTATAGGCGCCTTCAACAATCTTGCGATTCCCTTGGCAGCAACACTCACGCCGACATCATCTGGGCCAATAATTCCCGATGGCCAAATGATAACCACTGGGTGTCCTTCATCTTGAAGTTTGCGCGCAACGAGCTC
>DBHP01000042.1:6201-7715 GCA_002295705.1 Candidatus Neomicrothrix sp. UBA825
TCTGTATAGAACCCTCCAGGTGGCGGATGTAAGACACTCTGTGAGGATACGTAAATTATCGGATCAAGATCAGCTTCAATTGATAACTCGAGAACATTCCTGCTTCCAGCTGCATTCACCTTCTTGATCAAAGGAACAGCCTTCTTGCCTGTTGCCGCTACTGCGGCCGTATGAATAACAGCGTCACAATTTTTTAGCAGTGGGCGCAAGGACTCACGGGAGGTGATATCGCCTTCAACACACTCAATGTTGGGAAGTTTATGTAGCTCAATGACGGCATTTAATTTCGAGCGACTTCGAACGAAAGCAACAGGTTCATGGCCCGAAGCTACTAATTCTTTCAAGGTATGCCCACCGGTAAAACCTGTGGCTCCCGTTATCGCTACCCGCATATGCCTAAATTACTGTAAAGCGACCTCACCATGTAATTCAGGAATCAAATCTCAGAAGCTTTATAAACCTATTCGCTGTGCGAGTAATTCTCGGTGATAGGTAGGGTCACCGAAAAGCAGCTCTGAGCTTTTCGCTCTCTTGAAGTAAAGATGAGCGGGGTGCTCCCACGTGAAACCTATTCCGCCATGAATTTGAATATTCTCCGCTGCAGCATGGAAGTATGCTTCCGAGCAGTAAGCTTTCGCAAGGCTTGCCGTTGAGGGAAGTTCATCGTTCATTTCTGCAGCGCACCAACCGGCGTAGTAGGCAGCTGATTTCGCAGACTCAACTTCAAGGAGCATGTCTGCACACTTGTGCTTGATTGCTTGGAAGGATCCAATTGGACGCCCGAATTGAACTCGTACCTTTGCATATTCAACTGACATATCTAAACACATTTGAGCTCCCCCGACTTGCTCAGCAGCTAAGGCTACAGCGGCAAGATCAAGCACAGTTGAAAGGGTTTCCCAACCTGATCCCTCATTGCCGATAAGTTTGGCAGGAGTACCCGCGAAGTCTATACGAGATTGTTTACGTGTCTGGTCCATTGTGGCCAATGATGTTCTTGTAAGGCCTTCGGCATTCGCATCTACCTGGAATAAACTTACCCCGTTGTCAGTTCGAGCAGCTACTAAAAGAATTTCAGCACTATTACCGTCAATTACGTACATTTTGGTTCCGTCTAAAGTGAAATCTTTACCTGATCCGCTTGCTTGCATCGTGATTCCGGACTCATCCCATTTCCCGTTCTCTTCGGTTAAGGCCAGAGTGGCAATGGTTCCTGAAGCAATTTGTGGGAGTAATTCAGCTTTAGCTTCTTCATCTCCTGCATGGATAAGTGTATTGGCGGCAAGAACTACGCTTGAGAAGTAGGGAGCACATAGTAATGAACGACCCATTTCCTCAAGAACAACAATCAGTTCAACATAGCCATACCCCTGACCACCAAACTCTTCAGGAATAGTAAGGGCTGGAAGCGCGAGCTGATCACACATTTGTTGCCATACGTCTGAATCAAAACCCTGTTCGGTTTCCATCTGTTCGCGCACTGCGGCCTCATCGGACTTCTCTTCAAGAAAGCT
>DBHP01000044.1:0-132 GCA_002295705.1 Candidatus Neomicrothrix sp. UBA825
CGATGATGATGGAATTCTCGACCCGGATGAACTAGCGCCCGAATGTATAACTGACCCAGAAAACATCTCATGCGAAATCGAACCCGAACCAACACCCGAACCAACACCCGAACCAACACCTGAACCAACACC
>DBHP01000044.1:469-27371 GCA_002295705.1 Candidatus Neomicrothrix sp. UBA825
GAACCAACAATCGAGCCAACACCTGAACCAACACCTGTAAACGAAGTAGCAGATGATTCGTTCCCATGGTGGATTCTCGTACTTGCACTGATCGCAATGCTTGCACTTACAAGAATCCTGCTACTCGTATACATGAGGCGTAGATCCCCAATTATTACACATATAGCGATCTCTGAACTCAGAGAAGAAATACAGCTCATAGAGCGAGATGGCGTGTCCTCACTGGACGAATACGAAATTAATACGGAAACAGAATTCCTATCTGATACCCCAGGTATAACAGAAGTTAAATTCACCATACGTGTTGATGACGGGAAGCTTGAACACGGAACTAGCTCAAGCTCATACCTCACGGATACAGATCTACCTAGCCACGATTTACAACTTGGAAATCTGCCAAGTGTAGTAAGCATAGCTGGAATAGTCTCAGAAATCATTTGGTCTATCAAAGCCAAACGACCAATGGGTACGTCCTTTACAATCGAATTTGAAGTCAACGGAGAATGGGTTGAAATCTCAGAACTGACAATAGAAAACGGATCAGACAACGAAGCTCCAACTATCCATCCATATTGCCGTCTTGTTGCTAAAGCACCATTTGGACTCAAACGCTTCTCCGCACCAGCGCCAATCGGTCTGATAAACTTAGAAGGAACCGGTGAATCTCAACCGGAAGCTGGCTAATTAGCACCTTAAGGGAATAACTAAAGCTGCTTCAGATTTAGCCCCATCAGCATCGGTTGCATGAGATATGAGTAATAAATATGACTCTTCTGTAGGAGGAATGGTGAAGGTCGCAGAAGCGATTCCAGGAACAACCAATTCAGACCCCTCATTAATGGACGATGTTAGATCAATACTTTCTTCTCCGACTAAAGCAGCCAAGTCAAGTATTACAGATGAGTCATCAATATCATTCGCAGAAATAGCTATTGAAACTAAATCACCTTCACCGAATGATTCAATGCAATCTGGACCATCAAGAGTGATGCTAGGGGCCTTGTTATTCGGGGCTTGCTCAATAACGAACGGCAGCGCTGTTGGGGACACCTCAACTAATTCATCCTCGGAGTTCGGAATAATAGGCTTTTCAGTGGGTTGAGACGAAGGCTCAACAGCCGAGCTAGTTTCGTCACCTCCAGGCTGAGATAAAACAACAACAGCAAAAGGAAGAGCAACAGCAAAAACCAAAAAAACTGCAACCCATCGAATGTACCTCTGGCGATTTCCTCTGCGACTACGCATCAACTCCATCGTAGCTCTTTTACGGTGGCAAATTTAACAATCATGCACGATGAAAGCACCAAGGCGAGATACCCTTCATCGGTGGGCACATCGTCTCCTAAAGCAAACAATAAAAATAGTATTTGGACAGGTAGATACTTGCCCATAACTCTTGCGAACCTCACAGTCGTAGCGGTAGCTGCTTTTGACGGGTTAGCCATCGTGGCGGCCCTTCCAAACATTGCAAAAGACTTAGGAAACGTATCGCTTTCTCCTTGGGTATTAACCGCATACCTAGCGACATCAGCTCTCGCTGCCATAGTAGCCGGACCTATCATAGACACAATTGGAGTAAGAAGAACCTTTCAAATTACAGGACTATGGTTTCTCTTCACGAGTGCCCTAGCAGCGGTAGCTCCATCTATGACGCTCCTAATTACCGCAAGATCACTTCAAGGAATAGGTGGGGGACTAGTCATAGCTGTGGCGCTCGCATCAGTAGGGATTGCATATCCCGAAAATCTTAGACCTTCAGCTTTCGCAGCAAATTCAATGGTGTGGGGAACTCTTGGCTTGGGTGGCCCTGTACTTGCCGGAGCTCTTCTTGAATTGAGCGGGTGGCGACTCATATTTGTGGTTCAGTTACCGATAACAGCGCTTGCACTCGCTATGGGTTGGAGACGCCTACCAGACGCTGTTGACAACAGAAATGAGAAAAAACTAAATTTTGATCTCACAGGTATCACATTACTCTCCATATGCATCATTGCTTCACTTATCGCTGTTAGTGAACTAACAAAATCACCCATTCCATCAGCAATACTTTTTATGACTACTGTTCTCTTTATTTATCTTTACTGGCGTCACTCAGGGCAAAAAAACGATCCAGTTTTGCTTCGACGCCACATAACAAAGTTTCCACTGAACCGAATCCATGCCGCATCTGCGCTTGCGTTAATTACAGGACTGGCAACCGATAATTACTTGCCACTTTATATGCAAACGACACGAGGTAGTTCCGAAGCCTTTGCATCATTCTCAGTAGTTTTCTTAACAGTTGGCTGGACCGTGGCAGCATTTGCCACCAGCAAGATTCTAGAACGAAGAAACGAAGAAGACGTGATCCTACTAGGTTCAACCCTGATGATTCCCTCGGTGCTTTTGGCAGGTGTATCAGTATCATTTTCATACGCTTTAGCAGTGCTGTTTGGAGCTTATTTCTTGATAGGTGCTTCCATTGGATTTATCTCCACATCTGGCCTCACACTCCTCCAATCATCAAGCACGCCAGAGGAAATGGGCCGAACCAATAGCGCGCATCAATTTCTACGAACTTTGGCAATTACCTATGGAGTTGCTGTCGGGGGAGCGATCCTCCTCTCAGTCGTAAAAGCAAAAACAGGTGACGTAGAATCTGTGAGAAAAGTATTATCCGGAGACAATATTATTGTTGCATCAGATACAACAGAGGCCATCGGTAGCGGACTTGCATGGGCTCATGTCTTCAGTGGAGCCACTGCCTTCATCGGTTTCCTCATAGCTGTTTCCCTATACCGAAAAAGGAAAAGTTTCATTAGTTAATTGAACGTTGGACGCTTGAAGAACTAACGGCTAAATTTAAAGAACAACTTAATTGAACTCAACCGGAGGCGTACCCCCGGAAGGGCCAAATAGAGAGGATTTAGTATGCCAAGCGTACTTGCTTATCACCGACCTCAAAGCCTTGATGAAGCTCAAAAGTTAGCATCCGGAAAGAATGCCGTCCTGATAGGAGGTGGCACGCTCGTGATACCTGAAGTTCTTTCGAATCCATCCAGCGAAACAGAAATTATTGACCTACAGTCAGTTGGTTTAACCGGAATAACATCCGAAAACGAAGGTAATGAAACCTCAATAAAGATCGGAGCTATGTCACGGCTCTCTGATTTAATTAATAACGAAAATATTCCTCACTTGCTTCGAGAATTATGCAGCAAAGAACTTCCATCAACATTGCGAACTCAAGCCACTATCGGAGGAACTATCGCTGAGCGAAGTAGCGAAAGTATATTACTTTCCGGGTTCCTCGCCATTAATGCAGAAATCCAAATACACGAGAAGAATTGGATACCACTCAACGAATACTTACAATCCTCACCGCCAACAGGAATAGTCACTGCAATCAAATTTTTTGGCCCATCTGATGAGTTCAAATCATGTTTCCATTCTGTAGGTCGGACACCAATGGATGTACCCATCGTTTCTGCAGTCGGATATTCAAAATCAAAAGGAAACTTTCAAGTTTCATTCACCGGTGTCGCAGAAGTACCTACCCTTATTAATGCATCTGACGAACTCGCAAACCTCAACCCTCAAGGTGATTTTAGAGGTTCAAGTGACTACAGAAAACATCTTGCGTCCGTTCTCTACACCCGTATTGCTCAGGAGATGCAAGCATGAAAATTTCCTTCTCCTTAAACGAACAGCAAGTAGAAACGGACGTAGAACTTCACGAAACACTATTGCAACTATTGCGCCGCCGAGGAATGATAAGTGTTCGGTACGGCTCCGACTCCGGTGAAACAGGGGCAGGCGCTGTCTTAATAGATGGACAACTAACTAGTACCGATTGTATGCTCGCCGTTCAAATTGATGGTCATGATGTCCTTACTGTTGAGTGGTTTAATAAACCTGAACTCCATCCAATCCAAGCAGCATTCGTAGCGACAGGCGCCATGCAATCTGGTTACTCAACACCAGCGATGATACTTGGAGCATGGGAATTACTTAATCGGAATCCCAACCCAACAGAACATGAAATAAGGGATATGCTTTCAGGAATTCTTGACCGCGAAACTGCATACGTTAAACCTGTAGAGGCTGTCATGCGCGCAGCAGCCTTAATGCGAGGAGAAGCAAATGAGCCTTTTGGTCCTGTATATCTTCCACCTCTAACCGATGGAAAGAATCCAGTGGATGTCAGCCCGGATGATGACGCTCCAGATGCTTCTCCAGCTGTGCCGAGAGTCGTTCCATCAAAAGATGTGCCCGAAATGGCAGTTGTAGGTAAGCCAGAAGTAAAGGTGGACGCTGTTCGTTTGGTAAAAGGAAATCCGGCGTTTACTGATGACTTTGAAGAAAGAGGGCAACTCATCGCAAAAGTGCTTCGGAGTCCTCACGCTCACGCAAACATCATAGATATAGACGACAAAAAAGCAGTAGCACTTCCTGGAGTGCACGCAGTCATACATTATAAGAATACCCCCCGAATAAAGTATGCTTCCGGTGGGCAAAGCTGGCCTAACCCACATCCCCATGACCAAGTAAGTTTTGACAATAAAGTTAGACATGTCGGCGATAGAGTCGCAGCTGTAGCAGCAGAAACAAAGGAAATTGCTCAAACAGCATTAGGCCTCATCAAAGTTGAATATGAAATCCTGCCTTATGTGCTTGATGAAGTAGAGACAATGGAGCCCAACTCTCCAGTAATCCATGACGAGGAGGACACCGAAGAGATATATGATGCTGACAAAAATATCGTTCTAAGGATTGAAGCTGAGCGAGGTGATGTTGAAAAGGGAGCTACAGAAGCTGACTACGTCTTTGAAGACACTTTTAAAGTTCATCAAGTACAACAGGTTCCCATTGAACCCCATATTTCGGTGGCGTGGCTCGATAGCGATGAGCGACTGGTTGTCAGGACTGCCACACAAGTACCATTCCACGTCAGACGCATGCTCGCACCATTAATTGGAAGAGATATCAAAGACGTACGCGTCATCAAGCCCAGAATAGGAGGAGGTTTCGGAGCGAAACAAGAAATGCTTATTGAAGATATAGTTGCTCATCTTGCAATAGCAACACGGCGACCAGTAAAGCTCGAACTTGATAGAAGCGAAGAGTTTATTGCATCTCGGACACGACACCCGCAAACCTTGACCTTCACAACCGGTGTTGAAGATAGCGGAAAGCTCGTCTCCCAAAACCTTCGCTTAATCGGAAATACAGGTCCTTACGGAACACACGGTCAAACTGTTCAGACAGTTGCAGGTCTTCGAGGGTTAACCTCATACAACGCTGAAAACAAGAAATTCGACTGCGACGTAGTTTACACCAACACTCCTGTCGCTGGAGCCTACAGAGGGTATGGGGCTCCCCAAGCAGAATTTGCATTGGAAGCACATATGGAAGATATCGCTCATTCTTTAGGCAAGGACCCGATTGAATTTAAGCGGCAAAACTGGGTCAAAGTCGGTGACGAATTGAATATTGCTCCCCACCTTGGTGAAAGACCAGCAGGCCCTGATGACATCGACGAATATCCTAGAATAACCTCAAATGGGATAGAAGAATGTATTGCACAAGGTAAGAGGTCAATAAAATGGCACCGAAAGGATGACCCTAATTGGGTATCTCCGAAAGACCAACCTAATATCCGACGCGGCCTGGGGTTTGCGTTCTGCATGCATGGCACAGCTATACCATTCCTCGACATGGGCGGATGCAGTATCAAAATCAATGATGATGGATCCTTCAACATGTTAGTCGGAGCGACCGACCTCGGAACTGGAGCAGATACCGTACTTGGACAAATAGCGGCAGAAGTCTTAGGGGTTCCCTTGAGTGATATCCAAGTCTACTCATCAGATACAGACGTAACCCCGTTTGACACTGGAGCATATGCATCTAGCACAACCTATATTTCGGGAACTGCCGCAAAACTCGCTGCCGAAAAAGTCCGAGAAAGAATTAAAGAGCGTGCCGCAAAATTGCTGAATATCAAAGAGCCATGTTCGATTGAATTGCGTGACCGAAAAGCAATAGCGCCAGATGGCTCATCTGTGTCAATTGAAGATATAGCAATGGAGGCATTTCACTTGGAGGACCACGAGCAAATAATGGGGACAGCTTCCTACGTATCGCCTGAATGCCCTGCCCCTTTCGCAGCACAATTTGCAGAAATCGAAATGGATATTGATACCGGCCAGGTGACAATCATCAAACTTGTTATGGCTGTTGACTGCGGAGTAGCGATTAACCCCGTCACAGCTTCTGGTCAAGTGGAAGGCGGAATGCTCCAGGCGCTTGGCTACGCACATTGTGAAGAATACGCGTTTGATGAAACAGGGAAGATGATCAATGACAGTCTCGGCCCATACAAGATATACCGAGCTGACGAAATGCCAGACTTTGAAGTATTTCTCGTCCAAACTATGGAAGATTCAGGCCCATTTGGGGCTAAAGCTGTTGCTGAGATACCAAAAGATGGGGTCGCTCCAGCTATCAGAAATGCAATAATTAACGCAACGGGTGTGGCTATCAATGAGATTCCATTTACTCCTGAACGCGTTTGGCAAAAGATCAGAGAATCAGAAATCTAAGCCATTATGGGCCAGCATCAAGGCAAAACTATCTTCATTACTGGAGCATCAACAGGAATAGGTAGAGCAACCGCACTTCGCCTAGCGACAGAGGGGGCATCACTCTTTTTAACTGATATAGCGAAAGACGAATTAGAAAAGACCAGAGAAAAGTGTCAAAGCTTAGGATCTGAAACCATTAGTTTGGAATGCGATGTCTCGAATGAAAAGCAGATCTCGGAAGCTATTTCTAGCATGGCTAAGCGATTTGATGAGATAAACGCAGTTATAAATATCGCCGGGATTCAACTCTGGAGCCACTCTCATGAACACTCATTGGCAGACTTTGAAAAGACGCTATCAGTTAACTTAACAGGAACATTCTTAGTCTGTAGGGAAGCAATACCTCACCTTCTAAAAACATCTGGATCCATAGTCAATGTCTCCTCCACAACAGCCCTCGCTGGTATCCCTTACTCGGTGGCATATGCGGCAAGCAAAGCCGGCGTTCTGGCTCTCACTAAATCCCTAGCAGTTGAGTATGGAGGAAAAGGCCTCCAAGTGAACTGTATAAATCCCGGTGGTATCAAAACAGAAATGACAAAAATGCCTGAAATAGAAGACCCAAACTTAAAACTACTTCTACGTCAAAGCCCACTAAATAAATATTCCGAACCAGAAAGCGTGGCAGGACTAATTTCCTATTTAATCACAGAAGAAGCACAACACGTAAACGGAGAATCAATCAGAATCGATGGGGGAGCGCTAGCGTGATCATCATCACCTCAGACTGGCTTATAACCAATCCTCATGAGAAACCTCTAAGATCTCATGGTATCAGGGTCCAAGACGCGCAGATTACAGAAATTGGTGAGAATCTGGCGTTACAAGCAAAGTACCCCGAAGACGAACTCATCGACGGATCAGGAAAGATTTTGCTCCCTGGTTTCGTTAATGCCCATACACATATGTACGGAGTCCTAGCTCATGGGATACCAATAGATAACTCACCCGAAGATTTCTGGGGGTTTTTAAAAGATTATTGGTGGCCAAAAGTGGAAGATGCTCTTGACAAGGAGATGCTGTCTGCCGCAACTAAATGGGCGTGTGCTGAAATGCTTTTATCGGGGACAACTACCTTCTACGACATCCTTGAAGCCCCGAATACTTTACCTGGGGGGCTAGACACTCAAAAAGATGAAGTTATATCCGCAGGGATCCGAGGAATTTTGAGCTTTGAAGCTACGGAACGATCAGGAAGTGAAATAGGAAAACTTGGAATTCAAGAGAATTTATCATTCCACGAAGACACTCAGGATGACCCGCTGATTTCAGCTATTATGTGTCTGCATACAACTTTTACCTGCTCCCAAGAATTTATTTCAGAGGCGTTTTCCCTAGCGAAGCAGAGCGAATTAGCTGTGCATGCACATTGTAATGAAGGAGAACATGAAGGTATATGGTGTGAAGAGAATCATGGGAAAAGACCTATCGAACTATACAAGGACTTAGGTCTGACCAACTCAAATTTCATCGCCAGTCAATGCGTTCACCTATCTGAAGAGGAAATAAGAATAATTAAAGAAACAGGTGTAAAAGTTACCCATATGCCTCTTGCTAATTGTGAAGTCGGTGGTGGAATAGCACCTATCCCTGAATTACTTGACGCAGGAGTCACAGTAGGCTTAGGCAGCGATGGCTATATCAACGACTTCTATGAAGTTATGCGTGGAGCTTTTCTCATCCATAAAGCAAGGTTGCAAGACCCGGCAGTTATGCCAGCCTCAACAGTGCTTGATATGGCGACATCAGGCGGAGCAAAGGCTTTAGGGCTTAAAGATGTCGGTAAATTAGAGCCCGGCTATTCAGCTGATTTACAACTTATCGATGGCCGGTTTCCAACTCCGGTGACCAGTGAAAATATCTTTGAACAAATCATATTATGGAGAAATCGTGAACATGTATCGGACGTCATGGTTGCTGGCACATGGCAGGTGAGAGGTAGCGAAATTCTTTCTATTGACGTGAATCAAGCCAGAGACGCACTGCACAAGCAAGCCAAGAGACTGTGGTCGGCATGAAAATCTTTGAGGAGTTACTAACTAGGATTTCACTCAGGCAGCCAGTTGTTTTATGTACTGTTATTGAAACAGATCGCTCTGTCCCCAGAAGAGCTGGTGCAAAAATGCTCGTTTATGATGACGGTTCCACCTATGGGACAATAGGTGGAGGCGAGATGGAGTCTCGCGTAATCTATGCGGCGAAAGAATCAATCGAAGCGAAAAAATCCCGACAGCTCACCTACGCATTAGTCGACCCTTCACAGGGCGACCCAGGCGTCTGCGGTGGGAATGTCACAATCTATCTGGAGCCTTTTATGCCACAAACAACAATATTCATACTCGGAGCTGGACATATCGGTAAAGCAGTCTCGGAACTATCAAGCTGGCTGGGATACAGAGTAATAGTCTGGGATGACCGTGAAGACATCATTTCTGCATTTACAGGGGAAGGCGAAACGTTAACGGGTGACTTGTCAACAGCAATTCAAACGGAACCAATTGATGAACATACTAGAGTCGTTATAGTTACAAGAAATGCCGAAGTCGATTCCAAAGTCTTGCCCTTGATTACAGAGACTCCGGCTGCTTATATTGGCTTAATGGGTAGTACTCAACGTTGGAAAGTAGTTCGAAACCAACTTATCGAATCAGGTATGAGTACGGAAGAATTGGAGCGCATAGCAACTCCTATTGGAATTGAAATAGCTGCTGAAAGCCCCGAAGAAATAGCAGTTTCTATTCTGGCTGAGGTAATCGCAGGTGACAATCTTTCGTAAAGAACTGTGCCTTGTCCGCGGAGGAGGTGATCTGGCGACTGGAGTCGTAGCTCGACTTCACCATGCTGGATTTCCGATTGTGGTTACTGAGCTACCATTTCCACTCGCTGTTCGTCGATCAGTTGCGGTAGCGAATGTGGTCTATGAAAAATCCGTCCAAATCGAAAACATGTCCGTGCAACTAGTTGACTCCGTATCAAAGGCAATCACAAAAAGTCGAAAAGGAATCATCGCCGTACTGGTAGATGAAGGAATCCCGGAGACCAATGCTTCAATCATTATTGACGGACGCCTTGCCAAGAAAAATATTGATACCAAGATTACTGATGCCGACATCGTCGTCGGTTTAGGGCCTGGGTTTACTGCAGGCCTTGATTGTGACTTTGTCATCGAAACAAAAAGAGGGCATTTCTTAGGGAGAGTTATTAAAAATGGGAAAGCAATAGAGAACACAGGCCGGCCGGAACCAGTAGAAGGTCGGGGAGATGAACGTGTTCTTCGTTCGCCGAAAGATGGGAAAATCCTCTGGAATGTACAAATAGGAGAGTCCGTTGTCAAAAATCAAACCCTCGGATCTATCGCAGAGGAGACAATCAAAGCACCATTCGATGGAGTAGTTAGAGGTTTGATACACCCATTTGTAATGACGAAACAGAATATGAAAATAGGCGATATTGATCCCAGACAAACGGATAATTGGAGGTATATCTCTGACAAAGCACTATCCATAGGCGGAGGGGTATTAGAGGCGGTGTTTTCATGCTTGAAATCATAAGCCTCGCAAGTCTTGCCAAAAGTTTGAAGCTGCATACGAAAGGAGCGAATCATTTTATTTCATTAGTAGGAGGAGGCGGTAAGACCACTTTGCTCCATGCTCTTGGAAAACAACTATGCGGACGAACTATTCTGACGTCTACGACAAAAATGGGGTGTGACCAAAACAATAATTTACGGACACTCATGAAACCTGATGCGGAAGCCATTCAATCAATCCAAAAGCATGAGACAGTAATGATCTGGAGAAGAATTGTGGGAGAAAAGGCTATCGGTGTAGAAAAACAAACCTGTGATTCATGGTTCTCATATGTCGATCATATTGTTGTAGAGGCAGATGGATCTAGAAGAAAACCTTTCAAAGCCCCAGCAGACTATGAACCAGTAATCCCATCAAAAACGACACTGATGATCTCAGTTATCGGTGCTGATGCACTAGGTAGAGTAATAGCTGATCAATGCCATAGGCCATTACGAGTGGCAGCAATAGCTGGATGCGAACCGTACCAAAGATTGACTCCAACTTCAGCAGCAAAGATTCTTCTCTCACAAAGGGGCAGCCTAAAAGAACTCCCTTCCAATTCAGAAATGATCATTGTGGTAACAAAGGTAAGCAAAGAAAATGTGAAATTAGTAAAAGAACTCCACGAAGCAGTTACGGCAATTGACCCTCAAAGGCAACTAATCGGTGTATCTTTTGAAGAAGAACTTGAGGCTAAGAGATGAAAATAAGTTTAAATGTTATTCCAGAATGCCCTATCGAAGAAATCGTGCAAATAGCAAAACATGCTGAGAATCTCGGCTATCAGAGGTGTTGGGTCTATGACGAGGGATTAGCGACTAGAGACGTCCATATTGTCATGACCGCTATTGCACTTGAAACAAGCCAGATGGAAATAGGTCCAGGAATCACAAACCCTTACACTCGTCACCCTGCCCAAACTGCCGCAGCGATAATGACCTTAGATGAATTATCAAATGGAAGAGCGTTTCTTGGGATCGGCGCAGGAGGTTCACTTACTTTAGACCCCCTTGAAATCAGAAGAGAGAAGCCTTTAACTGCCGTAAGAGACACAATTGAGATCACGCGAAAACTTCTCACAGGGGAGAGAGTCTCATATGAGGGGATAATCGCATCCATAGAATCGGCACAAATAGACTACACGCGACAAGATATTGAAATATGGCTTGCTGGTCGAGGGCCTAAAATGCTCGCCCTCGGCGGAGAATTAGCCGATGGTGTTATGTTAGATTTTATCTACAAGCCAGAATTAGGTGAGTATATACAGAACATCAGACACAGCCGAAAAACAAAGGTGTGCTACTCAACGGCTATCGTAACTGATGAACAGGACCTTGAGTTTGTCCGACCGCATATGACGTACAGGCTTGTTGATGCACCACCCCAAGTTAAAGAAAGTATAGGAATAACACCGGAGGAAATTGATAAGATCCGCTCTGCACTTAGCGGCGGGCTTGAATCAGCCGCTCGTTATGTTAAAGATGAATGGATTGCTCCGTTTATAATTCAAGGAACCCCCTCAGAATGCAGGGAAGAAATTAGAGAGATCTGTGACAAGAACGAGGTTGACGAATTCTTGATACCGATGTTTGACATGCCTGACCCTAAACAATACCTTGACCAGATAGCGTCTATCTTGCTACCTGCCTAACGTAACGGTTCCGGGAGGGATCGTTTCAGGAACTCTCCGTGTCCAGGCTTACCAACCAAATTCCTGTCTCGAATTACAAATGAACCCCGACTAATCACGCTTTCTGATTGACCTTGGACTTTGATACTTTCCCAAACAGAATAATCAATTGACATATGGTGGGTACTGGCACCAAGAACATGTTCCGTTTCTGGATTGAAAATCACAATATCAGCATCAGCGCCTGGAGCAATGATGCCCTTTCTCCCTTGTAGTCCAAAAAGTCGAGCTGGAGTGGTCGAACACAACTCGACCCACCTTTGCAAGGTAATTTCTCCCGTTAAAACTCCCTGATATAGGAGATCCATGCGGTGTTCAATGACTCCTAAGCCGTTCGGCGTATCTCTAAAATCTTCAACGCCTAAGAGCTTTTCGGCATCACAGAACGGGCAGTGGTCAGTAGCGACCACAGATAAATCATCTGTTCTGAGACCCATCCATAAGCTATCTTGATGATTTTCCGCCGACGGACGAAGAGGAGGAGAACAGATATGTCTCAGACCGTCAATACCTGGCTGATCTAGGTGCTCTTCCAGTGTCAGATACAAGTATTGGGGACAAGTTTCAGCAAACACGTTACGACCTTCATCACGCGCCCGAGAAACTTCCTTTAACGCATTCAATGAGGATAAATGAACGATATAAAGTGGAGCTCCCGCAACTACAGCTAACTGTATGGCCCTGTGGGTTGCTTCTCCTTCTAGTTCTGGAGGACGTGTTCGCCCGTGCCAAACTGAACCTAGTTTTCCTTGAGCAGCGGCTTGTTCTCTCAAAACGTCGATTGCGATACCGTTCTCAGCGTGCATCATGATCATGGCACCTGTTTCAGATGCTAATTGCATTACCTTTAGTATTTGGCCATCATCGGAATACCAGGCATCCGGATATGCCATAAATAACTTAAAGCTCGTAATCCCTGAGTCAACAGTGTTTCGAATATCAATTAATGATTGTGTATGGACATCACCAACCGAAAGGTGAAGAGAATAATCAATTGCGCATTGTCCTTCAGCTTCAGCTAGACGAGACTCTATCGCATCTGGTACCGCAGATCCTTTGATCTGCCCCGCAAAATCAATAACAGTAGTAGTTCCACCCCAAGCTGCAGCTTGCGTCCCAGATTCGAACGTGTCGCTAGACGTTGCTTGATCAGACATGGGTAATTGAAGGTGGACATGGGAATCTACGCCTCCAGGTATCACGTATTTCCCCGAAGCATTTATTACTTCACAATCCCAGCTCTCTACAGAATCTAACATTTCACTGTGAGGGTCAATTAACGCAGCTATTTTTTCGCCCACTATCAGTACCTCATAACGCCCAGTATGGTTTGCGTTAACGACTGTTCCTCCGCGAATTAGTTTCATCATTTACTCTTTAAACTTAAAGGACTTGATCTCACTCAAAGCTTCGCAAAGAGACTCAACGGCGGCATTAAATAGCTTTTCTCCCAGTTCAGGCGAGGCCCCTGTCGGGTCACCAATATACCCGTCCTTATGGAAATCATTTGATAACCAGCCAAATGAAACGGAACCTCCAAACTTCACGTGCTTATTTTCAGCAAGCTTTTCAGGAACTCTTCGTTCAGCTTTGCCCAAATCAACTAAATCTGGCCTCAAAAACATAAATACCGAAGTTTCATCCCTGCCACCATGTATTCCCATGCCTAATTCATCTTCAGTCGATGATCCACCGTAGGCAGGGGGTAGAGCTGGGTGGATCAGAAAAGTTTCAAGCAAATGATTGAGTCGTAACTCACGGAGGGCAGTATTCAATAACGTTGTGTTCCCGCCATGCCCGTTCAACAAAACTAATTTTTTAGCGTTGGTTTTACTCAGAGACTCTCCGATATCATTCAAAACCGCCATGAGAGTTTCGTATCGTAGCGAAATCGTTCCCCCAGACCAGTTATGTTCATTTGATTTTGAAATAGAAAGCGTCGGAAGTAGCCATATATCTAACTCATCTCCGCATTTAGCAACTATGGCTTCAGCAGTCTTCTCAGCGATAACACGGTCAACGGACATGGGTAAATGAGGTCCATGCTGTTCAATAGCTCCTACAGGAAGCAGGATAATTGAAGATTCCGATAAAACACTCGGAATTTCTGGTCCTTTAAGATCTTCGTACATTCCTCCCATAGCATGAGGTTAGCGCCTTATTTACCTGTATTTATGTAATATCTCTTGGAACACGCAATAATAACTTTGATATTAACTTTATTCCCACAAGCGTTTAGAGCGTTTTGATAGTGATTTATGGGCATCAGAAAGACTAAATCCGAGAAGTTCTCCGTCCTTAGCTACTTGCTTACCACCAACGAAAAGATCAAGAACTTTCCGGTCAGGACCTAAAACAAGACCCGAAATCGGATCACGAACGCCGGCGAGATCCGGTACGTCCCACACTGCAAAATCTGCATTGAATCCTACAGCTAATTCGCCTGATTTTGATGCTCCAAGGCACTTAGCACCACCGGATGTTCCAAGATAGAGAACGTCTCTAGGCATTAAGGCATCCGGACGCATTTCCCTCAAGCGAGCGGTATATAGAGCCTGTCTTAACTCGGGGAAGAGCCCGCCTACCTCATTGCTGGCAACTCCATCCACTCCAAGGCCAACTGGAACATTCGCTTGCAGAAGATCAGAAACGGGGCACATGCCGGCAGCGAGTCGGGCGTTTGATGATGGACAATGTGCAACTCCTGTTCCTTGTTGTCCCAGTAACGTAATTTCCTTCTCTGAAAAGTGAATTCCATGTGCAAACCAAACGTCATCGCCAGTCCATCCCCACTCAAATAACTGCTCGGCTGGTCTTTTCCCAAATCGTTCTATGCAGTGTTCCTGCTCGTCAATGGTTTCACACAAGTGAGTATGAAGTCGAAGACCGTGTTTACGTGCGAGGCTAGCAGACTCTATCATCAAACCTTCAGTCACAGAAAAAGGGCTACAAGGAGCAACAACAACATTAACCATCTTTCCATCATGGTGATTAGAGATTATGCGTTCTGTTGAAGCAAGTATTGAATCTCGCTCCTCAACCAAATTATCTGGCGGAAGACCACCTTTTGCTTCCCCGAGATCCATAGAACCTCTACTAAGGAAAATTCGTATTCCAACAAGTTTTGCTGCATCCACAATTGCATCGAAAACCGAATCATCGCCATCCGGAACTACGTAATGATGATCAAACGCAGTAGTACAGCCACTCAATGCTAATTCTGCTAAACCAACAAGCGCTGCTGAGAAGACATCCTCTACGTTCATCTTCTTCCATACTGGATAAAGGGTCTGGAGCCACTCAAAAAGGTTGCAACCCGTTGCAATTCCTCTTGTCATCCACTGATACAAATGATGATGCGTATTAATCAGACCGGGGGTAATAATGACGTCATCATACCGAAGCTCCACATCGCTATCTTTCCGATCAACAACCCCAAGTTCGGTAATTATCCCACCCTCAAAGGCTATATCTCCCGGATATCTCGCTCCTCGTATAACAGTTCTTGGCACATATTAAACCTAGCAGGGGTAATCAGATGGAGAGATAATCCGATTACTTTTGCCTATTGCTGATGAAATTCGTATTCTCTTAAATCTTGCAAACTTGCCCACTCAAGTGTCGCCATATGCGTTGACTCCAAGCGTACTTTTGGAGCTTTCCCAGCTAAGAAAGCTTCCTGCCAACGAGAGGCGCAAAGACACCACTGATCACCAGGCTTCAAGCCGGAGAAACCATATTCCGGCATTGGCGTTGAGAGGTCATTTCCAGCCTCCTTGGAGAATGAAAGAAATTCCTCAGTCATAATTGCACATACCGTATGGACCCCCATATCACCTGGGCCAGTATCGCAACAACCATTTCGGTAGTATCCGGTCAATGGGTCATGACTACAGTCCTGAAGCTCAGTTCCTAAAACATTTTTTGCCATGATGCGAGCTTACATGATTAGTCGGTTTCAGATGAAGTCAATAAGACCTCACCAGTTATCAGGCATGTATGGGAGCTCGGTTATTGCTCCATTGAATCTCGCTCTCCAACTGCGACCCAACTTGAATCAATAGATCTTCACGACCATATGCTGCAACTAATTGTACTCCTATTGGCAGGCCATTCGAAGAAAACCCTGTCGGCAAAGAAATAGCAGGCTGGCCAGTAGCGTTGAATGGTGATGTGAAAGCAGCATATGGAATTGATCTGAGCGAATTTCTCATTGGTTCATCTTCGGTAGATACGAGTTCACCAACTAGAGGAGGAGGAACAAGAGTAGTGGGGGTTAGTAGGAGATCCCACCCATTTTCCCACCACTCAAGAGTTGAGCGACGCATGGAGCCCATATCAGCTTGAGCCTGAAGCACCTCTAGTCCCGAAGTTTTTGCTCCAGCCTGCGCCATTAACCAAGTTCCAATTTCAACATCATCAACAGTCACTTCACGCTGTAAGATTTTTGAAAGATTTCTGAGCGTTAAGTTTGCACCAGCCATCCATATAGCGCTGAAGCGTCCGCCAATCGCAGGGTCGTCAAGTACAACGGGATGAGCCTCTTCAACGATATGTCCTAGTTTTTCAAGTAATTCAGCCGTTTCCCTAGTTAAACGTTGACAATCGGGATGAATCTCTAGATCTTCTCGAGGCGATTCATTCCATATCCCAATTCTTAACTTGTCGGGTGGGGCACCAACTTGATTGAGATAGGGTTGCCCATGCTTAGGCGCAACAACGCCGTCACCCATCGTAGGAATTGCGGTTGCGTCAAGTATGCCAGCGGCATCCCTCATTGTGTGGCATACAACATGTTGTATGGAGAGACCCCACTCTTCTTGTTTCGGTCCCATAGGGACACGGCCGCGGCTTGGTTTCAAGCCAACAAGACCGCACATTGCAGCTGGGATACGAATACTCCCACCACCATCACTGGCATTAGCTGATGGGACCATTCCAGACGCTACAGCAGCAGCTGCTCCACCGCTAGACCCTCCAGTACCATAGTCGGTATTCCAAGGGTTTCGGCAGGGACCATAAGACTCAGGTTCAGTGGTGCCAACAAGTCCAAACTCTGGAGTATTGGACCTACCAACGACAATAAAACCCGCCTCCCGGTATCTTCTTGATAAATCAGATTCAACAGCAGAAATGTAGTTGATTTCCTTTAAAGCTTTATTCCCCAGATGCATTGGTTCGTCGGCACTTGATGTCCAGAGATCTTTTAATATGAAAGGCACTCCTTTGAAGGGCCCATCAGGTATATCACCAGCAGCGTCATTGAGGGCTCTCTCAAATCGCTCAGTCACCACTGCATTCAATTTCCCATCCAGTCTTTCAATACGATCAATAGAAGCTTGGACCGCTTCAACGGGTGACACATCACCCGAGCGGATTACCTCTGCTAGTCCATAACTATCCAGTCGACTTATTTCATTATCGTTTAATGCCATAATCGGACATTACCGCACACCCTAGACAAGTGCGATATGGATATTTAATTTCTAAGGTTTCCAGTCCGAAAATGAATCAATCATTAACTGAACATCAGGTCCCAAAGGATAGAGAATAGGTGAGGTGCAGCCAGCATCAAGGTATTCTTTCACTTTGGCCTTCGCCTCTTCCGGTGTCCCTGATGCTGTGCAGCGTTGAACAACATCATCTGGAACCAGCTTGGAAGCTGCTTTTACCTCTTCATTAGTAGCAGGCCAAGATAAAACCTGATGAATTTTATTGAGTAAATCTTCGCTCACACCACTTGCAGCCATGATGTGGGGCTGTTGACCAAGATATTGGGTCAGTAGTAATCGGGCGGCATCAAGGGCAGCTTGGCGATCCTCGTCAACAGAGCAAACAATAAGCTGAGGGCGATCAATATCGCTAAGATCTCTACCAACAGAGTGGGCACCCTTTTCCAGTGCCTCCATTGCTCGCAGGTTATAAGCTGGCTCAACCATGTAGTTTAAGACAACCCCATCACCAATCTTTCCTGTTAGTTCCATCATTTTCATACCAGTTGCGCCAATGTAGATAGGAACGTCTTTAGCAACACGTTCTTGGTGAATGTAATCCAGCTCAACGCCATCAAGCTGAACATAATCGCCTTGGTATGTGACAGGCCCATCACAACGCAATAAAGCACGCACTGATTCGACAACTTCTCGCATAACTCTCAGTGGCCTTTGACGGTCAACTCCTACTTTTGATGCCAAGGGATCCCACCATGCTCCAATACCTAGAATGATTCTTCCAGGTGCTAAGTCATCGAGAGTTGAAAATGTTGATGCTATTCTTGCTGGGTTTCTTGTCCAGCAGTCAATGACTCCGCTGCCGATTTTTACGTTCGTTGTCTTCGCAGCAAATGCTGCCATAGGGACGCAACACTCGCGCACAAGTCTTGAATCGGCTTGCCACACAGACTCGAATCCTTTCGCTTCAGCGGCTTGAGCAAAGGCGATTGCTTCCTCAATTGAATGCGCATCCTGTAAATAAAGACCGACAGGTTGTGTCATAACAGCTCCTTCATTCTTTTAAAGAGCTTTTCTGCTGCTTCACCAGCCTTAGCTCGTATTTCAGCGGAATCAATATCAACGAATTCGCCGCTTTTCATTATAGGCTTTCCGTCAATTTCTATATCAACGGGTCGAACACCACTAGTAAACGCAATATGCCATGGGTCCATTTCTCCATATGACCACGTGACTTTATCCTTTCGGCACTCAGGGAATAAAGAAGTATTCACATTCAGCATATTCCATACCGTTTCAGGCGACTCTTCAACGGTAAATTCGCGTAGTCGCGCATATCCAATACGAAACTCCTCGAGCATATCGGCACCAATACCGTCAGTTCCTAACCCAACTAGGTTCTCAAATCGTGTCGGTTCCGCGTAACCTACACCGTTATTCATATTTGATCTCGGGTTATGTACAATTGTTCCTCGAAGTTGATGATTATCAGGGAGAAGAACCCCGTGGACAAGAATCCAATCATCAGAGGCATGCTGCTGCAGTCGCTTCCACGAAATGGCATCTAGGTCTCCTTCAGCTACATGAACATGGACACCTACACCCATATCAACTGCGAGTTGTGCAGCAGAATTTAGTGTCTCATCAGAGCAAGTGAAAGCTGCATGTATGCCAACCATGCCAACACCACCCTCTTGAAGAAATCTCCTATTTTCTTCTAATCCACGTCTGGCTTCTTCAGTCATAGGCATATTGGTGGAAAAGTCATTAGAACTTCTATCAGTCACTCCGTAACACGTATTGACTCGTACCCCAAGTTCATGGCAAGCGTTTTGAATAACCGTCAATGATCCTTCGATTGCATTAGGAGACTCGTGGTGATCAATTATGCACGTTGTTCCTCTTTCCAGAGCTTCAAGTGCGCCCAATTTGGCAGACCACTCAATAGTCTCAAGATCTAATGATCTATCGAGCTTCCACCACACTGACTTAAGAATATCTCCAAAAGAGCTTGGAGTTTTATCTGGCGACGGCATTCCACGAGCTAGTGATGAATAGAGGTGGTGGTGAGCGCAGACTAGGCCAAAAGTTTGGTTTGCATTCAAGTCCATGCCTCTGCTCGCTCACGATTAGACTCGTCTTCCATAGGCAATTCATTCCTCCACATACCATCTAAAGCAGTTAGCGCAGCTGCGACGGCGCCAGCAGTAGGGACAAGACCTATCTCGCCCACCCCCTTTATTCCATAAGGGGAATTAGGCTGTGGAGACTCAACGAGGATAACTTCCACATCTGGCATATCTTTCGGTCGGATGATACTTAAGCTCTTGAGAGTGAGGTTTTTTGGTTGGCCGACTTCATCGCAAGGGAAGCCTTCGGATAGTGCGTATCCAAGACCCATGTGAACGGCTCCTTCAATTTGCCCCTCACAGAGAAGCGGATTTATTGCCTTACCCACATCATGAGCTGCAACTACCTTCTCGATCTTCCCAGTCTTCTCATTGATTATCACAACTTGTGAGGCGTATCCAAATGTTGAATGGATTATCGGATTTTCCACATCCTCGCTCAACGAGTTAGTCCAATCAACTCGGTATTCTCCCTCATAATCAACACCAACCTGACAGCCACCTTCAAGGGCTCTCTTGCAAGCGTCGGCGACAGCTCCAGCCCCCATCAATGTTCCACGACTTCCCGTTGTTTGCCCAGCTCCTAATTCTCTTGAAGTATCAACCAAAACGTCAATGCGGTCTGCCTTAACTCCAAGCTCCTCTGCTGCTACCTGTAACGCTACTGTGTGAACGCCCTGACCCATCTCAGTCCAACAATGGCGTACTTCAATTCGACCGGAATCGGTGAAATGGACCACTGCCTTAGCTACTTCCTTAAACCCATTACCCAGTCCAGAATTCTTCAGTCCTAAACCTAAACCTACAGCTTTACCTTGCTCAATCGCCCTAAGGTACGCAGGCTTAATGGCATCCAAACATTCCCTTGCCCCCAAGCAACCGTCGTCCATTATTTGACCCGGACCCCAAATTGAACCTGGTGTCACGACATTTCTCGATCGGATCTCCCAACCCGAAATTCCAACCATTTCGGCCAATCTATCCATCATACCTTCCATCGCAAATTGGGCTTGGTTAGCTCCAAATCCACGAAATGCGCCACAAACTGAATTGTTTGTTCTAGCAGCGATTGCCTCAACCTCGATATTGGGAATTACATACGGACCAGAGGCGTGACCCGCCGCTCGCTCCAGCACTTTCATCCCAACAGAGGCATAGGGTCCAGAGTCTCCTACCATTCTTGCGGATAACGCCAGGAGTTCTCCATTCTGATCACAACCTATCTTGTATTCAAGACGGATTGGGTGACGTTTCGTATGGATGAGGAATGACTCCTCACGACTCAAAGTAGTTTTTACAGGCCTTTTCAATAACCATGCTGCCAGCGCTGTCTGTGCCTGGTTAGACATATCCTCTTTACCACCGAAGGCCCCACCATTGGATACGAGTTCAACCGTCACATCTTCTGTTCCAATATCAAGAACACGTGAGATATCGTTTCTATCGTCCCAGATACCTTGCCCGCCGCTATACACGTATAAATGACCATCAGGTGTCAAAGTAGCTAATGTAGATTCAGGCTCGAGAAAAGCATGGTCGACGCGTTGAGTCTGGAAAGTCTCACTAACAATGTGGGCACAATCGCCCCACACTTCTTCTGGGTGCCCCCTCTTGTAATGAGAGGTTGAGAGAACATTGCCGTCTAATTCCCACACAGCATCTTCAGCGCTTATGATTGCCTCAAGAGGGTTCGTGATAGGGGGAAGAACATCGTATTTGACTCGAATCAATTCACGAGCAGTTCGAGCTATCTCGCGTGTCTCGGCAACCACCATCGCAATCACATCACCTAAATAGCTAGTTCTTCCACCCACAGGGATAAACACTGGCCAGTCCTTATGGATTAGCCCCACACGTAGTTCACCAGGTACATCAGCGGCAGTAATAACCCGAATAACCCCATCCAAGCTCTCCGCTTCGGAAGTATCAATTGAGATAATATCGGCTCGCGCATGCTCACTGAGGAGAAACGCACCATGTAAAAGGCTCTCCACCTGCATATCATCAATAAATGGGCGACGACCAACAGCAAGGTCTTCAGCCTCATATTTAACAAGTCTGCTTCCTATGCCCGCACCATGTTCCTCATCGGGTATCTTTCCCTTAGCTAATGATTCAACAGCATCAAGGATTTTAACGTATCCAGTACATCTGCATAAATGAGCACCTAAATGGCGAGCAGCGTAATCTCGTTCAAGTTCGGGACCTTTTTTGTCAACGAGTACCTTCGTTCTGATCATGATCCCTGGGGTACAAAACCCACACTGTAAGGCACCGCACGCTGCAAACGCTTGCCCCATTTTATCAATTTCCTCAGAATCCAAACCCTCTAGAGTTTGAATACTGGCTCCATTAGCTCGTTCAGGGGAAAGTTGGCAGGAAATTCTGGCTTTCCCGTCCATAATGACTGTGCAACATCCACACTGGCCAGATGGGGAGCATCCATCTTTTGCGGACAAAATACCCAGTTCATCTCTTAACGCCGCTAACAAGTGCGGATGATCATTAAGTACTGAAACCTCTTCTCCATTTAGTTCAAAAGTAGTCATAATTCTTCCGGAGGAATAGTCCCTGTCTGGTTGGTAATAGCCTTATATGCTTCAGGTCTTCGGTAACGAGCAAAATCAAATATTGTTTGTTTATAATTCTTGCAGATATCAAGATCAATATCAGCGATAATCAACTCATCCCCATCAGTTTTAGCCTCCGCCAGAATTTCACCGCTGGGACTAATAATGCATGAATCTGATAACGACTCAACGCCTTCTTCTATCCCCCCTTTTGCAACACCAATCACATAACAACCATTTTGGTAAGCACCTGATTGCATAACTAAGCGGCTATGGAAGGATGCGAGCCTATCTTGTGATGGGTCGGGTGCGTAATGGATTGGCGTGTTGTAGCCGATAAGGATCAACTCAGCCCCACCAAGAGCAAGCGAACGGTAGGTCTCCGACCATCGACGGTCATTGCAGATCGCCATACCCACAATTCCTCCGAAAGTTCGCCAAGTTGGGAAGGAGTCTCCCGCTTGAAAATAACGTCTCTCAAGGTGCTGAAATTTCCTCCATGGTTCATGCTCCTCATGTCCAGGAAGATGCACTTTCCGGTACTTTCCTACGATCTCACCATGGCTATCTACCAAAATTTGTGTGTTATATCTTTCGCCCTCTTTAGTAAGTTCTGCGTAACCTAAGCAGAACCCAATCCCTAGTTCTTTGGCTCTTGAAAAAAGCGGTTCA
The DNA here is from genome assembly GCA_002295705.1 of Candidatus Neomicrothrix sp. UBA825. GTDB lineage: Bacteria > Actinomycetota > Acidimicrobiia > Acidimicrobiales > UBA8592 > UBA8592. The sequence continues at coordinate 23,179 of DBHP01000044.1, forward strand.
GTTTCAGGACTTGGCATGTTGGCCTCAAAGAAAGACTCCAGTTCAATATCATTCTCATTCTCAACAAACCATCTAGGGAAAAAAGTCGTAAGCGTCAATTCTGGGTAAACAACCAGCTCTACATTATCCTCCGATGCGAGATTAAGAAGGGTAATAAGCCTGTCAACAACTGCTGACTTAGAAGCACCTTTACCAATTGGCCCCATTTGGGCAGCAGCTACCCGCAAATTTCTCTCAGTCATAATGAAGTCCAGAAAGCTCAGCCATCATTTGAAGCAAAACATTACTTCCATCTTCAATCTCCTTTTGAGATGTGAATTCATCGGGGTTATGGGATAAGCCATTCTCGCTTGGAACAAAAATCATTACTGCCGGACAAACCCTTGCGAACATCTGAGCATCATGGCCCGCGCCTGAGGTCATTTGCTTGACTGATATATCTAATAACTCAGAGAAGCGAATGACGTCACCGACTAGGGCGTCATCAAAGGTGACAGGTTCAAAACGTGCTAAGACTTCTCGATGTAACTTAACTTCTTCTTGAGTGCTTAAATTATCGCAGAAATTCGCAAGTTGTAGTTCGGCGTCTTTAAGGATTTCATCATCGGTATTTCGAAGATCAACGGTCAACGTAGCCTTTGATGCGACAACATTTACAAGATTGGGGACGAGGTCAATTTTTCCGACAGTCCCAACTTGATTGCCACCAATTTCTTTAACTAAGCGACGAACGTAAGATGTTATCTCTCCTGCAACCCAACCTGCGTCATGACGCATATGCATTGGAGTAGTTCCAGCATGGTTGGATTGTCCCTCAATAGTAATTTGAGTCCAACTTATTCCTTGCACACTATCAACCGCACCTATAGCAATATTCTCCGCTTCTAGGATTGGTCCCTGCTCGATATGTAACTCGATGAAGGCCTTCGGAATTGGACCCGGACATGGAGCTTGGCCTCGGAAATTAATTCTTTCGAGCTCCTCTCCGACATTGGTCCCATCAATGCCTTTAATTTCAAGGGCTGATTCAAGTCCAAGTCCACCAACATAGACAAGGCTTCCCAACATGTCAGGAGCGTAACGTGAACCTTCCTCGCCTGTAAAAAAACCAACTGAGATTGGATGTTGAGGAGAAAGACCCTGCTCAGCGATCGTTTCAATTACTTCTAATCCTGCGAGAACTCCCAGATTTCCATCAAATCGTCCTCCGGTTTTGACCGTATCGATATGGCTTCCTGTCATAACTGCAGGTAAATGCCTATCCGTATCCGGACCGTACCACGTACCTACTACATTCCCGATCCCATCAATTGCGATATCCATGCCTAAGTCTTGCATCCAGGTGATTACAAGACGTCTTCCTTCAGCGTCCTCATCAGTCAGCGCAAGTCTTGAACAGCCCATTGTTCCATCAATAGCCCCAACTTGTGCTAATTCACTTATTCGCCCCCACAGGCGCTCGCTGTTAACATGTAGCATGCCCATATGGAATTCTACATTTCTTTTAGTTTTTAACCTAGTGAAATGCAGATAGTTTTATAACCCGTTTAGGGCTATATCTTCCGGTTTAACAGGTACTCTATTGAGTTCATATCCAGTTGCATCCCGAATAGCGGCAACAATAGCCGGAGTGGACGATATGACAGGAGGCTCGCCAATACCTTTAGCCCCAAATGGAGCACCAGGTTCGGGCTGTTCGATAAATGCGGCTATCTCAATAGAGGGTGTGTCCATCGCTGTGGGAAGCAGGTAATCAGTGAAATTAGCGTTAGCTATTTTCCCGTCAGCGAGGACAAGCTCTTCAAGCAAGGCAAGACCTAGTCCCTGAGCTATTCCTCCTTCGATTTGGCCTCTAGCTTGTACGGGATTCAAAATTCGTCCAACATCCTGGGAAGTAGCGATTTCAACGACGCGCACGAGGCCTAGTTCCTCGTCTACGTCAACTACAGCCCTGTGAGCTGCGAAGGCGAACGAAACATGAGCATTTCCTTGCCCATTCTGGTCAAGCGGAAATGTAGGCATATGTCGATGTGTGACATGCTCATCAAAATTTCGTCCGCGTAGCGCAATAGCAATTTCTATCGAGTCCGATCCATCTTTTGGAATAAGATTTAATCCAACTCTTTCGTACTCAACGCCACTTTCGTTCCTCAACTCCAATATCAAGGAATGGATCACTGCCTCACAGGCTTTCAAGACTGCCCCACCAGACATCCAAGTTTGTCTGCTAGCCGACGTTGAACCTGCAGAACCTATTGAAGTATCTACTGGAAGAATAACAGCTTCGGGTACCCCAAGAGTCTCCTCAACAATCTGGTTGACTAGAGTAACGAAACCCTGACCAACCTCAACACACGCTGATTTTATTGATACTTCACCGTCTGTGACTATGCAACGTGCCTCAGAGAAGTCATCAAAGCCCTCTGAAAACATCAAATTCTTTATTGAAGCTGCGTATCCAATGCCCCGCTTCACATGTGAACTATCAGTTGTTCTTCCTGTTCCGCCGGGTAATTCAAGGATGTTACCTTGAGTGCCTTTTGGGATCGGATATTCTGAAAGCGAAGTCAGTACTTCCTTAACGGGGGCAGTGCCAGTAATCTTCTGACCTGTAATCAAGGTATCGCCAGTCTTGAGTGCGTTTAGTAGTCTTAATTCAACTGGGTCCATAGACAAAGCGCTAGCTAGTTTATCCATCTGAGCCTCGGCAGCAAAACAGGTTTGGACATTTCCGAAACCTCGCATCGCACCACATGGTGGGTTGTTCGTTCTTACACCCCACCCCTCAATGAGGGCATTGGGGACACTGTAAGGGCCGACGGAAAAGCAACAAGCGTTTGCTAAAACAGCTGATGTTGTGGAGGCATATGCTCCTCCATCAAGGACCACTTTAGCTTCGACCTTAACTAGTAGTCCCGACTCGTCTGCGCAATGGCGAAACCATATTCTTGCAGGGTGACGATGCACGTGACCAAGGAATGACTCGTTGCGGTCATAAACCATTTTGACTGGCCGTCCTGTGTGCATCGCAAGCATGCAAAGATGCACATGCATGCTAACATCCTCTCTGCCTCCAAACGCTCCTCCAACTCCTGCAAGAGTTACCCTCACAAGATCATCTGGCAAATTTAAGGCAGACGCTACCTGGTCTCTATCAGAATGAAGCCACTGTGTTGATATGTGCAGATCAACCCCTCCATCAGCGGAAGGGTAAGCAATTCCTGACTCGGTGCCAAGAAATGCTTGATCCTGCATGCCAACCTCGTACTCGCCTTCAACAACAATGTTCCCTGTAGCGTCAGGATCGCCATGTTTTATAACCAAATGGCGTATAACGTTACCCTCTGGGTGAATAGGCGCCGCTTCGATTGCTTCTTGGCTGTCAACTAGTGGGTTTAACTGTTCATAATCTACAAGGATCGCATCAACAGCTCTCTTGGCAACTTCAGGGTGGTTCGCAGCCACAATAGCTACTGGTTCACCTACATATCGCACCATATCAAAGGCCAAAACAGGTTGATCGGGGTGCTCTAAACCGAATATGTTCTCTCCAGGGACATCATCAGCAGTCAGAATTGCATGGACTCCCTCCATTGCTAGGGCTTGTGAAAAGTCAATTTGCCTGATCTTTGCTGAGGGGTACGGCGACCGTAAGGTTTGTCCCCAAAGCATATCCTCAGAACTTAGGTCGTTTGAGAATAGAAAATCGCCTCGTGCCTTTTCTTTGCCGTCTGGCCTTGTTGCAGATATTCCAACCCCTGCACTAGATGCGATACCTTCCTCAAGAAGTGACATTAGATATCTCGATTTGATCGTCTTATGGAAACCAATTGAACAGCCTCAACAATGCGCCCATAGCCTGTGCATCTGCATAGGTTTCCCGAAATCGCTTCCTTAATTTCAGATTCTTCGGGCTCTGGGTTTGCGTCTAGAAAATCATGAATCGTCACCAACAGTCCCGGTGTGCAAAATCCACATTGTATTGCGCCTGTATCAATAAATGCTTCTTGCACATCTGAGAGTTCGTCGCCATCAGCAACAGATTCGATGGTCTTAATTTCTCGACCCTCAGCGTTAGCAGCGAGAACTAAACAAGAGCATACTAAAACATCATCCATCATTACAGAGCAGGAACCACACTCGCCTTGTTCGCAAGCATTTTTTGACCCATAGAGGCTAAGCCTTTCTCTCAA
>DBHP01000044.1:27763-31768 GCA_002295705.1 Candidatus Neomicrothrix sp. UBA825
TTCGTATTGTCTAGATTCGTGAGTAATATCCATTAGTTTTCCAATCTAAATATTCTCAACAAAGCACGTCGAGCTAGTATGCCAACGGTATGGGTTCGATAACCACTGGAACTTCTATGGTCGTCTATAGGGTTCGCAGACTCTCTCACCAAGCTTTCAAAATTCTCAATAGCCCCGGATTGAACTGTCAGTTTGTCCCAATTAATATTCTTAGAAATAAAGTGCTCAGCTTCTGTAGACCGACAAGGTGAAGCTGAGACAGATCCCAATGCAATACCAATGTATTCTTTGTCAATATCTGTCACCATGGCCAAAGAGGTAACAGAGATGACCATAGCGTTTCTAGGACCTACCTTTAGAAACTCTTGCGGACCTCGAAGAACTGGAACCCGAACTGATTCAATAAATTCATCCTCTAGAAGCGAATTCGTTTTTACACCGGTAATCAATTCACCTACCTGTAATTCCCTGACTCCAGATTTACTTCTGACAATAACTTGAGCCCCTAATGCTGATAACACAGGGATCATATCGCCTGCAGGTGACGCGGTTGCCAGATTCCCCCCAATCGTTCCAGCGTTCCTTATCTGGGGCGACCCTATCGTTCTAGCTGACTGAGCGAGCGCAGGAATGAGTGTTGCCAGAGGTCCACGCTCAATTTCGCGATAAGTAACGCAGGAACCTATAAGCACAGAATCGCCATCGTGCCTCCATCGTTTAAGCTCCTCAATACGGTCAATGGCAATAACGCCAGTGACATCTCGATGCCTGAAGTTAACCTCTACCATGAAATCAGTGCCTCCCGCCAGAAGTTGACGCGTAGGATCCTGAGCTAATAACTCACAAAGGTCCTCCGTTGAAGAAGCAATTAAAAAATCCATACAACCTCATGCTACCGAGTAGAGGAAAGCTACGGAACGATTTACGCCATGACTAACCCTATAAGACGTCACGCATCAAGGATAATTGCTCTTCCATCAGCTGGAGGCAATAGCGGCTCATCAGTAGACCAAGGAAAATTTATCCAATTATCTGTTCTTTTCCAGACATATTCGCATTTGATGATTGAAGGGGTCTTCTCGTATAAAACAGCGCTCCGTACATCAGCAACCTCGCTCTTGCAGAATTCATGGACATAAGCAAGTGTGGCTCCCGTATCAGCGACATCATCAGCAATCAACACTCGGGCGTTGCGAAGATCAATTGAATCAAGATAAGGGGGTAAGGCCACAGGAACATCTAGTCTTTCCTCAACGCCTGTGTAATACTCGACATTCATTACATACAAATTCTTGACAGATAAAGCGTAGCCAAGAGAACCAGCGACAAACAGACCACCTCGAGCGATAGCTAAAATAATATCGGGTTGGTAATTGTCATCTGCGATTATTTTCGCTAGATCTCTTGCCGCCAACCCATAATTTTCCCATGTTAAATTTTCGCGTTCTTCGCTCATTTTTCTCCTTGAATATGTGTTTACATTAACTCATGAAACCGCTCAAGTATGAATCATTACGACGGTTGTAGTGATCAATATCAAAAAGCAACTAGAATGGAAATTGTTATTGACCGAAACGCCCGCAAACGCCGGCGCTTTGCTTGGTAAGGAGATAAATGAAAATTCTAATAGCTGATAAAGTCCACCCATCTGCCATTTCAGATTTAGAAAAACTAGGTCATGAAGTTACCTCAAATCCGGGCTGCACCTCGGATGATCTGCATGAGCATCTAGCTGATGTTGAGGTCCTTGTTGTGCGAAGCACAAGAGTAGTTGCGGACGCCATATCAAAAGCAAACTCACTTGAGTTAATCATCAGAGCAGGTGCCGGAACAGACACGATTGATGTTGAAGCTGCATCAAGTCAAGGAATATATGTATGCAACATCCCAGGAAGAAACGCAGTAGCAGTTGCCGAATTGACATTCGGTCTACTGCTAGCAATAGATCGTCGGATAGCTGATGGAGTAATTGACCTAAGGGATGGGGTATGGAATAAAAGACTTTACTCAAAAGCCGAAGGACTCCAAGGCAAAACAATGGGCATCATCGGGTTAGGTGATATCGGGTTGAGTGTAGCTGAAAGAGCAAAGGCGTTCGGAATAAAGGTAATAGGTCAGAGAAAGTCTGGAAGAACGCCTCAAGCCGAGCAAAAAATCCGTCAAATTGGAATCAAACTAGTTGATACGAAAGAAGAACTAGTCTCGCAAAGTCATATAGTCTCTGTGCACGTTCCATATAACAATGAGACACATGCACTAATTAACCATGACTTGCTCCAACATTTTATGGATGACGCAATCCTCATTAATACAAGCCGTGGTGAGATAGTTGACGAGGAAGCAGTCCTTGATGCGATCAACCAACGTGGTCTCAAAGCTGGCCTCGATGTCTTCCGAGATGAGCCATCAAAGGGGGAGGGAAGCTTTCACTCACAAATTGCTAGCAATCTATCTGTTGTCGGTAGTCACCACATAGGTGCTTCTACCACTCAAGCAAGTAAAGCGATAGCACAAGGGATACTTGACGCCATAACTGGCTTTGAACAAGGATCACCCATAAATTGCGTCAACCAATCACCAGCTGGTGATGGCACTTCACAAGTGAGGGTTCGGCACCTTGACCGCGTAGGGGTCTTAGCTTCCGTTCTGTCATCACTACGAGCTGCTGAACTAAACGTTCAATACATGGACAACAAAGTTTTTGCAGGGAAAAATGCGGCTGTTTCAACTATCGAAGTTGCAGGAGAAATTCCATCCGATCTTTATAAGAATTTACTTGCACTGGATAATGTACTTGGGGTTTCGCTATTAGACCAAAGGAATGCGAAAAGTGTCTAAAACAAAGCTTTTAGATAGAGTGTCAGCCAAATTGGTGAAAACTGAGTGGGCTGAGCGCGTTGTATCACCGGCATATGACATGCTACACGGAGCCGAGAGAGAGAAATTGATGGATGAAGATCCATATGTCTTTCTGCATGTAACTAGTGGAAAATCCTCTCTGTCAGCAGAGAAAAGATCAGCCGCAAATAGTGAGGCTCTCAAAAGATTATTTGATGCTGGAGCATATTCTGACACACTTGATTCAGCGCTTTACCTTTATAAATTGTCTTACGAGGAGCACCACCAAACTGCTATCGTTGGGGATATTTCAATAGAAGCATTTGAAGACGGCCGGATTATGCCTCATGAAAGAACACGGGAATTTCGCGCAAATGATCTCGCGAACCATTTGGAAAAGATCGGGATAAATTCATCGCCGATAGCGCTTGCCTATGACGATGACGTAGAGGTTAATGCTCTCATGCAAGAAGCTATGGAATCTAAACCCATTCTTGACTTCTGCAGGGAAGATAATCTAGAGCAAACGATATGGCGCGTGCCGGACCAAATTGCAGATGAACTACTAATTCACTTTCAAGATAAGGCCACTTTTATAGTGGATGGTCATCATAGAGTGCATGCAAGTCACACAGTCTGGGAGCGCTCTGGGAAAAGCGAACGGTATGGAAAAATATTAGGCGCATTATTCTCAGCTGATGAATTAAGAATAAGGTCGTTCCACAGGCATGTTTCAGATCTAAATAACTTGACACCAAAAAGCTTAATAACGCGCATTGCAGAAATGGACTTTCGTATCGAACCAGTCAAAGTCTCGGAAGGTTATGAACCAGCGTATGCGGGTCAATTTAGTATGTTCTTAGACAGTAGTTGGTACAAGCTTTCCCCACAACGCATACACCCATCAGAATTAGATGCAGTAATCCTGCAAAAACGAATTTTGCAACCGATCCTTGATATTGACGAGGAAGGGTCAGAAGGAAGACTTCACTATCTACCAGGGACAATTCCACTGAGCTATCTAGAATCAATCACCCAAAGTACGGGTGGAGTCGCATTCGCTCTGCATCCTGTCAGCATGGACCAACTTCAAGCAATCATTAATAGAAAGAAAACGCTTCCACCAAAATCAACATACTTTGAACCTAAAGTGCGCTCAGGTATCTT
>DBHP01000044.1:32174-35687 GCA_002295705.1 Candidatus Neomicrothrix sp. UBA825
GCATGGCTATGATCCATTTTAGATAATTCGTGGTTCTTGAAAGTCGTAGTATCGGCATCAATACTTGCTGGGTCTATCCCCATAGTTGATTCCAACTGGCTTCGATGGCAGAGAAGAGCATTCAACTTACTATTTTCGTAACCTTCACATTGCTCAAAGTGATCTTCTAATTCGGCTTCAAATAGGAAAAGCTCATCTGGTCTATGTGGAGCTACATTCTGCTCAGGGAAAAAAAGTGGATCTCGAGCTGCTACTATCGAATCGATAACCAGATAGCCAACGTTTCTATGATCGGGGTGGAGTCTGTACCTTTTCCATGGATCATGAGTAAGTACAACGTTAGGTCGCAAATTTCGTATAAAGAGTGTCAAACGTTTACGTAAGTTTTCGCTGATTTCAAGCTCACCATCAATTTCACCTAAAAAAGCGACTTTGCCGGTCGCTTTGAGCTCCGCAGCTGCCAGTATTTGCTCACTTTTCCGTTTGGCGATCAATTCATCCTTATCGATATCGGGATTCCAAGTACCCTTTGATCCGTCAGTACAGATCAGCATACTCACCTCGCAACCATGGTCAGACCACTTGGCGAGAGTAGCCCCGGCTCCAAATTCAATATCATCTGGATGAGCGCCAATAGCTAAAGCTCTTTTTGGTACTTCAAGATTTTTAGTAACCACATCTATATCTTAGACCCAGAAAAGAGAGACTAAAGAACATGATGAAGATCGTCAGGGTCATCAATATCAAGCGAAAAAGGCGAATCCGCTACTACGAGAATTTCGGTGTCTAACATAGATGCAGACTTTAAGTGACGCATATATGAGTTAGGTCCATAGCTAAATTCAAAATCAATACTTGTTGGTAATACAAGAACATTCGTGCCATCTAATTCACTGTCAGGCACGATGACTATCTCTTCCATCTCAAATAAGGACAGAAGTCCCGCTGGATAGACTAAGTCTCCATGCGTTATTAAAACACTTTCAAAACCTTTTCTCTTCAAGCTACGAAAGCCAAAATCTACTGCTTCATTCAATCCCTCAGAGGGATTTCGAAGAATTTCTGCTCCTAAATTCTGAGCCCAAGATTCCACAGCATCATCCTCACAAACTATGAAGACTGGAGTTTCTAGACAAGCCGAGACAACTGAAGAAGCTAACTCCTTGGCCAAATCCGCTCGAGCATCCGAGTCCAATACTGCAGACAGGCGAATTTTTGCAGACTCAAAACCTTTAATAGGGATCAGTACAGCTTCATTAGTCATAAAATACTTCGCTTATGCAATCTATAGGCAATTCCTATAGATTCTAGCGCTACGATGCAAGCGTGACATTTCAAGTAGCAGTTGTAGGCGGCGGTAGCTGGGGGACAACCGTTGCCCACCTCGTATCTCATAACTTGCCGACGAAACTGTGGTGTCGAGATCCGGTCGTCGCCAGATCGATCAGGCAAAAGAACAGAAACACCAGATATCTAGGGAAAAGCAAACTTCATCCACAGTTGGACGCTTCAGTGGACCTTGAAGAAGTAGTTAATAGCGCAGATATTATTTTGATGGCTATTCCATCGCAGAGCTTTAGAGAAGTCCTCCGAAAGTTATTGCCTCTCTCGAAACGTATGACTCCGATCATTAGTCTCACGAAGGGACTTGAACAGAAAACTAACTTAACGATGACACAGGTTATAGCATCTGAGTCACCCAGCAGGCCTACCGGAGTGCTAACTGGACCAAATTTAGCTGCCGAGGTACTTGCTGGAGATGCCACAGCAGCAGTGGTAGCAACAGAAAATGAATCTATACGTGCTCAAGCATTCCAAGTTTTCTCAACAGAGACATTCAGGGTCTATACAAGTGAAGATGTAATAGGTTGCGAGTTAGGAGGAGCATTCAAGAATGTTCTTGCATTAGCAGTAGGGATGACAACCGGCTTGGGAACAGGCGACAATACGAGAGCCGCTGTGGTTACGAGAGGTTTAGCAGAATTAGCAAGGTTAGGTAGCGCAATGGGTGGGGCAGCAGAAACCTTTTCCGGACTCGCTGGACTAGGTGACCTAGTAGCCACTTGTTTCTCTCCGCAAAGTCGAAATAGGTATGTTGGCGAGCAATTAGGTAAAGGACGAAACACAATCGAAGTCCTCGCAGAGATGAATAATGTCGCAGAGGGTGTCGTAACGGCACCTGCAGTAACTTCCCTTGCAGCGTCTCACAAAGTAGAAACTCCCATTAGTGATCAAGTGACTGCTGTTTTGGAAGGCAAAACAACAGTCACCGATGCCTACGATATTCTGCTGATGAGGGAGCAACGATCAGAACGATAGCGGTTAAAATAATGACAGATTATGCGTAAGGCCAGAACGTAATGCCAGAACTCGGGATACTAGGAAATCATGTGCTATTGGATCTAGACTCCTCTGGTAATCTCACATGGCCTAGTGCTATCTCCAAAAGACTCTGCTGGGGAGTAGGAGCAGATGATCGATGGCATTTCTCCGAAGAAAGAGCATCTATCAGGCAAAGTGTAGATAGTAATGAAATTACTACGGTAACTCGCATGCGAGTTCCAGGAGGCGATATCACTCAGCGCGTTGAGGTAATCCCATGGGGCGGCCAAAGCGTAACGAAAATTGAGTTCTATAATGAGACACCCATTCCAGTTGCGATAAGCATATTGCTATTAGATTTTGGTCCCGTTGAGATTGATTCCACAACCGTAAGAGTTAACGCAAAACCCATTATCGTCTCCAGCAAAGTCCCAAGAATGTTAATAGCCGGCTCAGGGTATCAAGATATGACTGACCGGATAGTGAAGGCTGAAATACAAGATTCTAGAACCAGCACATCATCTATAGATAAACCCAGTCGTGATAGCGCCCTGATCTTCCCACTCCCTCACTCAACAAAGCTAGAGCTAGTTATAAACAATGAGGATCTAGATAATCTCCCTGATATTGAACGCTCTCCTTCGTTTAAAGACGTCTCAAATGGTTGGCTAAAGCATTTTGAAAGTGGCATGGAAATACAAACCGACGATAACAGACTCGCTTCAGTCCTGAATACAGCTAGAAGGCATCTACTAATAGGATCTGATCAAGAAATCAGTTCACGTTTTTGGAGCGTAGACTCAGATGAACCTGTGCTTCCACTCACTGCCCTTGCACTTATGGCATGGGGTCATACCGACTCAGCTAAGAAACTCATATTCAAATACATGGAAAGCACGCCAACGAGTCTATTTAAGAACAATGTCAATAAAGAAACGCTTTATGCACTATGCCTATGGCAGAAATATCTCGAGTTCTGCTTTCAAGAAGAAGAATTGGCAGATATTACCCCGTGGATTAACGAAAGTGTGCGTCAACTCCTTGCATCGCTACCAAGCAAACGAAGACTAAAAAAACGTGATATTACTCTCGAAGTAGTCTCCCTGAGAGCAGCAATTGAGATCTTGATGTTCGTGCAAGAAAAGTCGCTAGCAACCGAACTTCAAAATCAACTTGTGAGGATCGAAGATG
>DBHP01000044.1:36091-43231 GCA_002295705.1 Candidatus Neomicrothrix sp. UBA825
GTGGATATCTTCAAATTCAAGAACCTTCTTTGACTTTAGATCAAATTCTTATCAAAGCTGATCCCACGGGGTCCCTAATCACGGATTCCAGGCAGCAAGACCCTGTCTTCTCAGCACTTCTCTTGCTGGCAATCCGCGCAGGGTTTCTTCAAGAAGAGAAATTGCCTTCCGGAGAAAAGCAAATTCAAGTTGCATCCTTGTATGACCCAGATTGGATCGGGGTTGGAATTCGAGTAAACAATGCGCCTGTCAATTCCGGAATTATGGGGTACGCAATCAGGTGGCATGGCACATCACCAGCGCTTCTATGGGAGGCCAATACTTCTAATAGAATCCAAATTAATGCACGTAGCCTAGATAAAAGCTGGTTTAGCAACGACTACATAGGCGAAACACTTCTCGCAAAACAAATGCCAAAAGAAACTGCAGTGACTATCCATGCAGACACCAGTCTCCTGAAAAACCGTATAAAGCCTGACTCGCCAGATGGTGGAACCTTTCGGTGAAGACCCCTCATTGATTTTAAGTTCAGCTAATCTCAATATGTGCCAACTCCTCTAAGAAAAGTAAACAAACATAACGCTCCCACTAAGAGATTCGAACACATTCTCTGGTCCGCTGGAAAGAAAAATGTCGTCGGAATCGACGAAGTTGGCAGAGGTGCATGGGCTGGGCCACTCACAATCGCAGCAGCCGTTATTCCCAAAGACAAAAGACTTTATAAAGTGCGAGATTCGAAAGCACTCAACGAGAAAGAAAGAGAATCACTATATACCCCAATAACCGATTGGTGCTCGCACTGGAGCGTTGGACATGCCACAAACCAAGAATGCGACGAATTCGGTATGTCATATGCCCAAAAGCTAGCAACAAAGCGAGCCCTTCAATCACTCAACATAGATATAGATCACGCACTAATTGATGGAAAGTGGGACTTTGTTGGAGAAATTATCGGCAAAGCAAATATAACAATGATTATTAAAGGTGATGCCAAGTGTTTATCAATAGCTGCAGCGTCTATTCTAGCGAAGGTTACGAGGGACAGGATCATGAAAGAGCATCACAAATCGTTCCCAGACTACGGCTTTGAATCAAATAAGGGATACCCATGCTCTAAACATAAAAGAGCTCTACGCGAATCAGGCCCAACACCGCTGCATAGAATTTCATGGAAATACATGAAAGACACACCGTTTCCTCAAGCTCCCACCCTAAGAAAAGATCCAGCTCAGAACACTTTATTCTGACATCGTGCGACGATTCCAACTTCATCGTTTACATGTCGGCATGTCGCTCCGTGAACAGCTACGATTTCAATATGGGTCAGCCAGTCACAGTCATTCAAAAATCAGTTACAAAACCCGGAGTGCTCCGATTTGAAATCAACCGAAGCATTACCGGAATGGACCACGAAAGATACTCCATTGAACAAGAGATCCTAGGAAAGCGTCCTCCAGACGAGCTCGCCAAAGCACTATTTGATCTGGGCGGAATAGAAAAAATCCATATGAACAGTAACGTAATAACGATAGATCAAGCAAAAGGGCAGATTAATCCAGCGGATATAGCCAAAACAATCACCGAAATGTTCACGTATTATCTACCCGGCGTAGAAGTTCCTAGTTTTGAATCAGCTACAGAAGGCTAAACTTTAACAAACACCAAAAGCTGTACATGGGGGCGCAATGACAATCGCAAGGATTACCGAGGTAATATCAACATCAACAATCAGTTTTGACGATGCCATAAAAAAAGGAATCGAAAGAGCGGCCAGAACACTAGATAATGTTGATGGAGCTTGGGTCCAAGACCAAAAGGTCACAGTAGAAAATGGATCAATCTCTGAATTCGAAGTGACACTAAAAATTACATTTGTTCTAAACGACTAAAGTGCACAAAACAACAATCAAAGTCCGATTTAACGAATTGGACTCCTACGGTCACGTAAATCATTCCAACTATCTTCACTACTTTGAAGAAGCAAGAATTTCTGCCATCGCCCAAATAGGCAGCAGCGTTGATCTGCTACACAATAGAGGTTTCCTTCTAATTGTGGCACAAATTGAAACTCGCTTCTTAGCTCCTGCCTACCTTTCAGATAGCCTCTTAATTGAAAGTGGAATAACACAAATCAGAAGAGCCTCAGCGCAATGGTTTCAGAAAATAACAAAAGATAAAACTGTTATAGCTATTCAAAATACGCGTGTCGGGTGTACGACCACCCAGGGCAAACCGTGTAAATTCCCAGACGAACTCAGACAAGCAATCATAGAACTATTGGTCACTGAGGAATTAACAGACTAAACACCGCTCCGGTCTGCTTCCTGAACAGTTTGAGAGCCCATGTCAACAAAACGACTATTTCTGTCTGCAATGCTCTCTCCAGCAGCGTCCACAACAAGAACAGCCCCGTTTGTGAAGCTGGCTTCATCTGATGCTAAATACAGAACTGCATTAGCGATATCCTCTGGCGTACCGGCGCGGCGCAACGGATTGTTAGCGCCGATAAGTTTGGATGCTTTATCCAGATCCTGATGATCACCAGTAACAAGTCGCGCCGTCAAACCCGAGACTGTCCCACCGGGTGCAATCACGTTACATCGAATACCGTGCGGACCTAATTCTGTAGCAACTGATTGCGATAGACCAACGACTGCATGCTTAGCTGCAGTGTAGACATGAGGCCCCAAACCGGCTCGAACTCCAGCAGTTGAAGCAGTATTGATGATTGAACCGAATCCCTGGTTTTGCATAACCTTCGCAGCATGCTTGATCCCATAAAAAACACTATTGAGTAAAACATCAATAGTGCGCAACCAGCCATTGCGCTCAATGTCAGCAATAGGGCCAACAGCACCGAGAATTCCTGCATTATTAAACATGACATCAAGTTTCCCGAACTGACTTACCGCAAAATCTACACATGCTTTCACTTGATCTTCGTCAGCAACATCAAGTGAAAATGGAACAGCGTTGTCACCTAGCTCAATGGCAAGAGACTGCGCTAGATCCTCTTGAATATCAGCAACAATACACTTCGCACCCTCCTCAACAAAGCGCCGAACAGTACCTTCCCCGATACCGCTTGCACCACCAGTAATAATGGCTACCTTTCCTTTAACTCTTCCGCCCATTCCAATCCTCATCTCCGTAAATCTCTAGCCGACCCTACTGCTCGAAACGCCTTTATGCATTTCTACAGGTGGATTATCAGCACAAAACAAGTGTAAGTTATTTCTTGTGCTAAGTGACTACCGAATGATGACAATCCATGCTCATCCAGATGACGAATCATCCAAAGGAGCCGGATCTGTTGCTCTTTATTCCGACGCAGGCGTTACAGCTACGTTAGTTTGCTGTACAGGGGGAGAAGAGGGCGACATCCTTAATGCTGCAATGGATAGACCAGAAATTAGACAAAATTTGGCAAAAGTCAGGCAAGAAGAACTAGCTGAAGCTGCCGATATCATCGGATACAAACGTGTCCATTATCTAGGGTACCGCGATTCTGGAATGCCAGATACTGAAGCAAATGCAAACCCAGATTGCTTTGCAAATGCTCCGCTTGACGAAGCGGTAGGAAGGCTCGTCAAAATCATTAGAGAAGAGAAACCCCACGTCATAGTCACATATCCCGACGATCAACAAGGCTACCAACACCCAGATCATCTCAGAGTTTTTGACATCAGCCTGCCAGCTTGGGAGGCTGCAGGCGACCCGACGAAGTTCCCTGAGCTAGGAGAAGCATGGACTCCATTGAAGCTGTACTACACAACTTGGAGTCGTGCGCGTATCGAAGCACTGCACAACATGTTTATCAAACTTGAGATTGAATCCCCATTCAATGAGGCATGGTTTGACCGGCCATCACAAGATCATCGAATTACCACAAAAATTGATGTTTCAAAGTTCTCACAACGAAGAACAGACGCTCTAATAGCGCATGCAACCCAAGTTGATCCCAATTCCCCATTTTGGTTTGGCCTACCATCAGAAAAATCCGCTGAGGCGTACCCTTGGGACGACTATATTTTAGCCTTCAGCAGAGTAGGGCCTATAATCCGAGAATCAGATCTTTTTGAAGGAGTCAAATGAGAGACCTCTTTACTGAAGATTGGTTAAAGACTCTGAAACAACTCGGATCAGAATTGCCATCAATGGATCTCACCATTACATGTCAATACGAAATATCCGGTGCCCCTCAAGGCAAAGTTCGATACTACATTGATATCGTAAAGGGAAAAATTACGGACGTAGAATTAGGAAAACATCCTTCGCCAAATTGTTCTATATCGGTAACCTACAAAGAAGTAACTTCCATCTTGCAGCAAGAAAAATCAGTAGAAGCTTCATTTATGCAAGGGAACCTTAAAATTGATGGGGAATATGAAAGGTATTTACTAACCATGAACGCCATCAGGTCAACAAAGGAATGGCAAAATATAAAACTGGCTTTAACGACCCCATAGTCAATCAGCGTCGCTTAGCTTGCTGATCTATGCCGCACTTAACAGGTCAGCGAGCCGTTTTCGACCTTCTTGCAGAGCTTTCCTTGACGCTGCGAGGCCACGCTTGGCGGCTTCTTTGTCGGTATCGCTTAGTTGCCAACTAGCATTTTCTGTTTCAATGAGAGTTAATTGTTTTTGCATACTTCCATTGTTCAACATGGCTGTGACAATTCTATTCTTGTCCTCTTTTCCTCTATCTTTGTCATAAGTCTTCAGACCCTAGTAACCTTCCTCAAGGACAAGGAGATAAGTCATGACTATTAAGAAAGTAGCTGTAATCGGTGGCGGAACAATGGGGTCCGGGATAGCAGAAGTAGCAGCAAAATCAGGATGCGATACCATCGTTGTAGAAATTGATGCTTCGCTGGCCGAACAAGCTCAAAAAAAATTAGAAGTAAGCACAGAAAAAGCAGTATCAAGAGGAAAGATGACCGAAGAAGATAGGTCAGGGCTCCTCAACAGAATACTTTTCACAACAAGCTTCGATGAACTTGCAGACCGAGACCTTGTGATCGAGGCAGTTGTAGAATCCCCAGCCGTTAAAGCAACCGTATTCAAAACACTTGATGAGATTGTGCAAAAAGATGGCATTCTCGCTTCAAACACATCCTCAATTTCCATAGGCGAGATAGCAGACTCGACTAACCGCGGAGCACAAGTGCTTGGTATGCATTTTTTCAACCCAGCAACTGTGCAACCCCTAGTTGAATTGATCGCCTCGGAGGTAACCTCCGAAGAAACGCTAGATAAAGTAGAAAGCTTCACTCGTGAAGTGATGGCTAAACACCCAATCCGGACTATTGACCGTGCCGGGTTCGTAGTAAATCGTCTTTTAGTGCCGTATTTGCTTCAAGCAATGCATATGTTTGATAGGGGACAAGCATCAAAAGAAGACATTGATGCAGGTATGAAATTTGGTTGTGCTCATCCACAGGGCCCCCTTGAGTTATCAGATCTTATCGGTCTAGACACTCTACAGTTAGTGGCTGAGGTACTCTATGATGAATTCAAAGAGCCTACTTACGCACCGCCACCTATTCTGAAACGTATGGTAACTGCAGGGCATTTAGGAAGAAAAACCGGAAAGGGTTTCTACACATATGAATAGGCGAAAAAATGGGTAACTACGCAATGACAGTGCCCTTGCCCCTAGCACTCGATAATCAGCAAGCAGGCTTCAGAAATCTAGTTGAACTCGGATACAAAGAGGCCTGGTCCTCGGAGGCCAATGGACCAGATGCTTTTATGCCTCTTGTTCTAGGAGCTGTTCACGCTCCAGAACTACGACTGGGGACTGCCATCGTCCCTGCTTTCACCAGAGGTCCGGCATTAATGGCACAATCAGTTGCAACGATGGCTGCCATTGCGCCCTCGCGCTTCGTTTTAGGTATCGGATCATCATCAAACGTTATAGTTGAATCTTGGAATGGAATACCTTTCCAAGAACCTTATAAAAAGACGCGTGACCTAGTACGATTTCTCAAAATCGCATTAACTGGCGAAAAGGTTGATGCAGAATTTGAAACAATGCAAGTAAAAGGTTTTCGGTTAGGAATGCCGCCACCAACTGAAAGAGTTCCAATTCTCGTTGCAGCTCTGAGGGAGGGAATGCTTCGACTCGCAGGACAAGAAGGGGATGGTGCAATCATTAACTGGTTATCGGCGACTGATGTTAAAACTGTTTCTAAAATAGTCCATGATCAAGGCTCAGAAAAAGAAATAGTTGCACGAATATTTGTTTGTCCCAATGAGGATTCGGCTACAGTCCGATTGCAAGCTAAGAGGGCTATAGCCTCCTACCTCAACGTTCCCGTCTACAGGAAGTTCCATGAGTGGCTGGGAAGATCGGATGTTCTCGGAGAGCACTGGAAACTATGGGATAGTGGCGACCGTGCAGGCTCTCTTGAAGCCATGCCAGACAGTGTCGTTGACGATTTAATAGTTCATGGAACTCCAAAACAATGTCGTGACCATATTGATCGATATATAGAAAATGGAGTTACCACTGCTGCGTTGATGATAATGCCATTTGGCGGCATTGACCCGTATCAAGCAATTGAAGACCTCGCTCCGAGGTGAGCTCATTTTTTGAGAATGGTTTGCAAAAGAGGCTTCAAATGCGAAAAAATTAGATAGGCCTAAAAAATTGAACGGAGCCCATCATGGAAATGTCTCAGAGCGTTAATCAAGCTCTTGGTTTAATTGACAAACAACTAGAGCGAATCCAAAGTAGGGAAATTATCTCTTCTGCCGAAGTGAGTGACCTATTGCTTGACATCCGTTTAGCGCTAATGCAATCTGAATCAGTAGAAAAGCACCCAGCGTCAGCTGTTTAGTCCTTTACCCTTGATTTGAGCAATTTCGTAAAAATCATGCCTACAACCGCTCCAGCTAAGACATCCGAAGCATGATGTGCCCTCACATGGATTCTAGAAGTAGCGACCAGAGCAGCTAACACTTTGTAAGCTACACCCATTTTGCTTCCTTCAGAGAGAATTGATGCGGCAAGTACGGCTGAACTTGCGTGGCCACTGGGAAAACTAGACGTTTGGGGCTTCCTTATTTTATGCGGGTGCGTTCGAGAACCCATATCAGGTCTACTCCGCCTGAAAAGCCTTTTCAAGCCTTGGTT
>DBHP01000067.1:0-564 GCA_002295705.1 Candidatus Neomicrothrix sp. UBA825
AATCGATTTCATAAGATAAGCACAGGTTGATTAAAAGTTCTTTAATCAGGAACCCGGGATATAAAGAATAGACTCATTTCTGTCGATTATTTACTGATGGGAAATATGGCAATACTTATTGACAAACCACTGTGGCATTTTAAAGGCGAAAGATTTTCTCATCTTGTGAGTGATAGCAACTACGAAGAGTTACATGACTTTGCTTCAAAGCTAGGGATACCTAAGCGGGCATTTCATGGTGACCATTATGATATTCCAGAAAGATTTTGGCAAAAAGCTGTAGATCTGGGAGCTACTGAAACAGATTCTCGCGAACTAGTAAAAAAATTACGAAAAGCCGGGCTGAGAAAAAATTATAAAATAACATCTGATGAACCAACTCAGGAGCATCGCGAAGAATAAGATTTAAGAAATGGAAAATAACGACCAGGTTCAACTTATTATCCCGACTTCTTCTCGCTACGAGGAAGTGGCTCAAACAACCATTGCTCACCTAGGGCTACGGAGCGGATTTTCATTGAAGGAAATAGAGAACCTCAGGGCAGTTATGAAAGCCACAACAGA
>DBHP01000067.1:994-2377 GCA_002295705.1 Candidatus Neomicrothrix sp. UBA825
AACATGGCCGAGCCAATAACTGAGTTTAAAAACTTGGTGTCACCTAGAGTTAGCGAGCTCGTGGTGAACAGTGAGAAATCTTGGGTAGTTTTTGAAGTTCAGGCAACTGATGAGGCTAGTTAACTCCAGTTGAGCCAAATCCGCCATCCCCTCTTTCGGTTTCAGATAGATCTGCTGTAGCTACGAATTCGGCTTGCTCTACTTTTTGAATAACTAGCTGAGCTATTCTTTCCCCGCGATTTACCTCAAAGGGCACCTTTGGGTCGGTGTTGACCAAAAGAACCTTTAATTCTCCTCGGTAACCACTATCAATCAAACCAGGTGTATTTAAACAAGTAACCCCGTGTTTTAATGCAAGGCCGCTTCTTGGTTGTATGAAAGCGGCGTACCCTTCCGGGAGTGCTATCGCTATTCCGGTAGAGATGAGACCTCTTCCGCCACTAGGTTCAAGTACAGTTTGCTCAGCTGCCAAGAGATCACACCCAGCGTCTCCAGGTTTTGCATATTTTGGTAGTGGCAAATTTTCATCAAGTCTTTTGATCGGAACTTTAATCACGATGGAAGCGTAGTCACTATTTCTTTAGTATGCATAACAAAACAACATTCTTCGCTTTGCACAATTTGCGTGATCTTGACATAGGATTAGCGGGATGCTTGCTTGGATAGATCTTGAGATGACTGGACTTGATCCAGCAGAAAACGTGATTGTAGAAATTGCTACCTTGATAACAAATAATGAGCTAGAAATTATCGCCGAAGGGCCGAGTCTTGTTATTCAAGCGACAGAAGATGATTTAGCAAAGATGGATCCATATGTGGTTGAAATGCATACGAGAAGCGGACTTTTAGACGAAATACAAAATTCAGAGGTCACCCTCGAAGAAGCTGGCAAAGCTACGTTGGATTTCCTCCAGTCATATATTGATAAGGAAAAAACCGTTCCTCTGGCTGGAAACTCAATCGGCACTGATAGAAGATTCCTCGCTCAATGGTTACCAGATATTGAAAATTTTCTTCATTACAGGTGTGTGGACGTCTCCAGCATTAAAGAACTTGCGAAAAGATGGTTTCCGGAAATTTTAGTGGATGCCCCTAAAAAAGATGGGGGGCATCGGGCAATGGATGATATTAAAGCAAGCGTCAAAGAGTTAGAATTTTATCGAACAAGGATTTTCAAAGAAGAAAAATCTTCATCATGACAGATCCCGATACTTCAGAATCGCAAGCAACTGTTACCGCCCACAAGCATAGACACCCTAAACAGGAACAAGAGCTAGCTAGCGAGGAAGTCACTGAGGTCGCTCCTGATGTCATTCGGACACAATTACCAGTGAACCTTCCTGGATTGGGACATGTAAATTGCTACGTGATTGAAGATAAACA
>DBHP01000067.1:2795-8373 GCA_002295705.1 Candidatus Neomicrothrix sp. UBA825
AATATCCACACGGTTATTGTGACACATTCGCATTTTGATCACTTTGGTGGGGCTGAGAGAATTCGAAGTGAGACAGGGGCAAAAGTACTAACGCATAGAAATTTTCGCAAGGCATTTAATAGAAATGAAATTGAAGAAAACGAGGATTCCGATACCCTTGACCCGAATTCTGAGGAGGCTCAGCAAGCAGTAATCGAACGAATATTTTCAGAGCGTCTTCCTTGGGGGACTAAGCGGACTAGACCTGATCCAGAAGAAATTGAACGTTTTAGAAAAATGGGGAGATTTAATTCTTCGTGGTTCAAGACTCCTGAACCCAACGTGGAAGTTGATGATAATGAAATTATTGAACTAGGTGGAAGGGAATGGCTGTCCGTATATACCCCAGGCCATACCAATGATCATCTGTGCTTATGGGATCCGATGAATGGAATAATGTTTTCTGGGGATCATGTTTTACCTTCCATTACTCCACACATCGGTGGAATAACACCGGAATCTGATCCTCTTGCAAAATTCTTTGGCTCGCTAGAACGTATGACCGATTTTGATAATGTCTTAGTTACTCTTCCAGCACACGGTCATCCATTCACGAACCTTAAAGAACGATCAATAGAGATTATCGACCATCATCAAGAAAGGTTGCAGATTATTCGTGATGCCTCCCACCAATTGATTGAAGGAACTGTAACTGATTACATGCGCGTTCTCTTCAGCGAAAGAGCCTGGGGTGATATGGCCGAGAGTGAGACATATGCTCACCTTGAGCACCTCAAAGAATCAGGTGAACTTACAAGAGGATCTGACAACGGGATATTTACCTATACCAGCAATGATTAACGTGGTAATTCTGCTTGGTAATTTAAATCGTTTGACAGCAGTTTGGAAAGATGCTCTGCTTTGATATTGCGAAAAGAGTCAATATTGCCCCCGCAAGGTGGTTTAAGAACAAAAGCACATTATGCTGAAAGGCGCTTTGAAAGGAGAGTTATGACTATAAATATTCAATGTTTTGATAATCAAAATTCAATTAATCATATTTCTCCGCACGTGCACGCCTCTTTATCTGAGGAACATTATGAAATACCAACGTTGCGAATGGCTGCTCTATCAAGTGTCACGAACCATTTCACAACTAATACGTTTAAGCCTTATTTCGCGAGGCCTGAGGAGTTTGCTGTATAAAGTCAAACGAGTAAATCCCTTAGGCCGCCGGTAATCCGGCGGCCTTTTCGCTTTTTACTAAACATAACCAAAGGAGAAAATTATGATAACAACTAACTACACATCAGAGAAATGGCAAGCATTCGCACAGTGCGCTGCTTCATCAGTCAACAAGGATATTTTCTTTTCAGAGGAAATCCATGAGATAGCGGCTGCAAAGCAAGTTTGCGCAAGTTGTGAAGTAATCTCACCCTGTCTACAAGGAGCTTTAGAGAGAAATGAACCTTGCGGAGTTTGGGGAGGTCAACTGTTCATAAACGGCAAAATTCTTTCTGTAAAGCGCCGTCGAGGCAGACCTTCAAAAGTGCCACGCCCAGAAGAACAAATGCCAACAGTACCTGTTCCGGAGCACCTTCAAGCGCTTCTCAAAACAGCTTAAAGCGCTTCCTCTCTCAATTTGTTCGAAGCAACGGCTAAAGCGAGCTTCACCAAATCTCTGTTCCCGGTACATATCACGTACCGGGAACAGGTGAGAGATGTTTCACACATGGAGTAGAACTACCTCAAAGAACAATTTAAACGGTAGTTTCAAAACATGAGCAAAGGGAAAAGATTCATCATCTCTGCATTGTTAACAATCCCAGCCTTGTTGCTTGCGCTTACATCGTGTTCTGAATCAGATAGTAATCCAATCCTTTCTCTCCCTGCAGAACTTACGGATAGCGATGGGCAAATATTTGATAGCAAGTCACTGAAAGGAAAGCCACTAGTTATTAACTTCTTCGCCTCATGGTGTGATCCCTGCAAACGCGAAATTAGCGAAATAGAAAAGATTCATAACAGGTCGTATAAACCTGAACTATCTTCTCAATATTTAGATGATCTTAACGTGACCTTTGTAGGAATAAATAGCGGTGAGACAGATATCAATCGCGCGAAAGATTTAATAAATCAAACTGGAGCTTCATACATTATTCTTTACGGAGATGACGGCACGCTACTACAAGACGTAGGGGCTGTAGGGTTACCATTTACTATGTTCGTTAATTCGAATGGTGAAATCGTGGGCACACATTTAACCGCTATGAGTTCAGATGATGTCTACGCTCGCCTTGATAAGTACTTTAAATCATGATTAGTGTGGATTTGGCATTTCCGCTAGCAGCAGGTTTGATAGCAGCTTTCAATCCTTGTGGGTTTGCTATGCTGCCTGCATACCTATCATATTTTCTTGGTCTTGAATCAGATAGTGATGACGAACGTGAAGTCGGAGTTCTTAACGGACTGAAAGTTTCGCTAACTCTTTCACTTGGTTTTGTATTTGTTTTTGCAATTATCGGAATCCTCACCAACACCATAATCAGCGAAGCAAGTATTGAGAGTCAGGCGGGCTATATTACCCTTGGAATTGGAGTACTGCTCGTGTTACTTGGCGTAGCAATGGTCGCCGGTTATCACCCTGTTCTAAACGTTCCTAGGATCCAAATGGGGACTTCAAACCGTCAGCTACCATCGATATTTTTATTTGGTATATCATATGCTTTTGTTTCGATAGGTTGCTCTGCTCCTATCTTTTTCCTGACGGTTGGAGGCTCTTTCAGTCGGGATGGCATCATTAATGGGTCTGCAGTTTTCATTTCATATGCTCTTGGGATGAGTATTGTCATTACAGTTCTCACAGTAGGTATTTCAATTGCTCGCTCCTCGATAGCCGAAAAGTATAAGAGCATTATGAAATACCTGAATCCCATCTCCGGTATCTTTTTATCAATTTCTGGTTTTTTCCTATCAGCTTATGGTTGGTGGGAAATCCAGGTTTCTAAAGGGAATTATGGGACCAATCCCCTTGTTGATCTTTCATTAAGAGGTTCGGGGAGGTTAAGTAACTGGGTTAATGACGTTGGCGGTGGAAGATTCGCCATGGCATGTCTCATGATTGTGGTCGGGATACTCATATGGGCTGTCGGAACCCAGAGACAATCTGGAAGAGAAAAAATAGTCCCTATTATCGTCTTCCTCATTTTCCTACTCATAGTTGAGATTGTTCTGTATGACTTCAATCTTCTGTTAGTTC
Organism: Candidatus Neomicrothrix sp. UBA825; assembly: GCA_002295705.1. Taxonomy (GTDB): domain Bacteria; phylum Actinomycetota; class Acidimicrobiia; order Acidimicrobiales; family UBA8592; genus UBA8592. The sequence continues at coordinate 6,034 of DBHP01000067.1, forward strand.
CAATTCTGAGAACAATGATTGATTTCCCTGAGCGAATCTCAAATTGGTTTACAGATCCAATTCGTTGGGCTTCGTTGTGGGAATTGATTGCTTTCACGCTAGTTACTTCAATAGTCTGGCCAATAATCAAAACAGTAATGACCTTATTCCGCCCAAAGGCGGAAAGAGTTGAAGCAAATGAAAAGTAATTTTCTTAAATCATCGGAAGTTTTTGAAGAATTCTCCATTCGTTCTGAAATCGGAATTATGGCCTACCACGGAGGAACTCTTGAAAAAGCTACGGATTCCATTGCAAGAGAGACTGCCGAACAAACCGGAGCTTCATATTACGGGTTAATACAAACGAATGATGATCCGCTGCACTTTCCGTCAACAAAATTAAATGAATATGCCAGCGAAATCCTTAATGAGTTTTTCCAACATGTGAAGTTAGTAATCACGATTCATGGATATGGAAGAGAGCACCTGTTTCACTCAGTTCTCCTTGGTGGAAGAAACAGAGCCCTTGCTTCACACATAGCATCATTTCTTAAAATGGCACTACCAGATTATTCTTTCGTGAATGACCTTGAAGAGATCCCTAAAGAGCTCCGTGGCTTACATCCCAAAAACCCAGTCAATATTCCGCCATTAGCCGGCGTGCAAGTTGAGTTGCCGCCAACACTTCGATGGAACCGAGAGGAGTGGGGTTGGTCTGACAACGGAGGAATAGGGCGAGCGAAACACGTTGACGACATTATTAGTGCCCTTAGTAAAGCAATTAAAGCTTTACCCCAAAACATTTATCTAAATAAATAAGTCCTCGTTGGAAGCAGAAACCAAACTGTTTCCAGTCTTTCACAAGGAGCTTTCAAAATCTTTGCGACTGTAGCTTCTGCCCCCAACGAGGGCCTACACCTATTAAAGACATGAAATCACAAGAATACATAGTCACCAACTATGACTTAACAGAACCGTAACAAATGGAGTGAGACCTAAAACTGAGGTCTCACCCCAAATATATTTAGTCGTTATTTCTTTTCGCTATTTAAATAACTCTTTGCCTTATAGACGAGGTTAGAGAATTTGGAACCACGAATGCTTCAGATTGGCCATACAGCGCTAAGTATCTCTCATCAGCTAATGACGCAGCCTCTGCGTCATAAATTGATTGCAGAGAGGAGTGCCCTACAACAAATGCTACTTCAGACAAATTACCTGTGATCATTCGAACCAGACCTACTTGAAACCCAGTTATCTCAGAAGCAAGACCACACACTTGAGCAAAGAATTCCATTGCAGCAGGTTGATTAGTTGAAATAGCCTGAAGGTTATTTATCACTGTATAAGTATCTGCATCGCCTTGAATTACAACTTCTCCAATTCGATCTTGGGTGATGTCAGCCAATTCAGCACCTTCCTTAATTTGCTGAGTCATTTCTGGGTCCGCCATGTAAGCTGCACGGAACTCCTGGTAATCGTTCATTGAGTCAAATCTTCCGACTAAATGCATCGCATTAGGATCTCCACCTATGTCGATACTTAATGAAAAGTCAACACCAAATTTACTATTCATACTTTCAACTATGCCGGCAGTGAATAATGTAGCTTCAGCCAATAAACCTGGCTTAGCTATACCTGTTCTACCTGTAATAATCATTTATCATTTCTCCTTTGTATTGCTTTTTATTTAATTATTTTTTATTTCAAGAAACCATCATGACGATGTTTGATTCATACTTTGATTCAAAGAACTCGGAACCATTTGCAAAAAGTTCTTGGTATTCCTCGCTGGCATTGAGTTTGTCTTGAAGATCTTTAAGGCCTTGCAGTGAATCCGCATACCAAACAAAATTAATATCATAAAGGTCTCCGGTTATAGGGGTTACTATCCCTAACTCAGTTCCAGCTATAGATGAGATAGTCTCTCCAGCATTCATTGCGAATTCGATTCCTTCTGCATATCTTGTATGTCGTATGCGTCCCGTATTCATTTGAGCAAATTGTTTTCTTTCACCAGGTGCACGCATTACCTGACCAATTTGATCTTGTGCTTCAGCAACAACAGAGTCCGCGACATTAAAACCTACCTGAAGTGTTGGATCAGTCGAATACCCTTCTACGAAGCTTTGATAATCATCCAAAGTCGCCCAGAATGCGGTAATCCAAAGTTTGTTAGGATTACCTCCAACTTCCATTGAGACGGCAAGATTTGAGTTAAATTTTTCATTCATTGAACCTGTCATAGTCGTTACAAATGCCATGGCATCTTGCAGACGCCCTTGCGTTGGTATTATTTCTCTTCCTGTTACATACATATATCCTCCAATATATTCTTCAAATTGAACTGAGGTAATAGCT
>DBHP01000018.1:0-1750 GCA_002295705.1 Candidatus Neomicrothrix sp. UBA825
TTAAAGAGCGACAATGTGGATGTAGTCATAACTCAACCTCCTAGTTAAGCAAAGTCAGGGGAACCCAAAAGGCATTCCCAAATGTGTCCCAGAAACGCCGTCTCTTCCGGACAGAGAAGCAGCGTTCCTGGCGCATTTTGTTTTACATATAGTTCAACCATGAAAGCGCTGCATTTATTCCCAATTCGGATCCAAATACGAAAATTTATAGAACAAGGTGAGAGGTATTTGTTGCACCTGTTTGGTGGCATCTACATGCTCAGAATATGCTGTAGCAATACCAAAGGGGGCTAGATATGACCACTGAAGCAGAAAAAGAATCATTCCTCACTCAGTTGCGGTCCCAAGTAGGCAACACCGGCGATACGATCACGGCCCGAGACCCAGTTAATCAATCAACAATCAGAAACTGGTGCGATGCTGTTTCAGAATCAAACCCGCACTATCTTGACTTTGAAATAGCTAAGGAAGGCCCACACGGCCAGATTGTCGCCCCTCCCGCAATGCTCCAAGTATGGTCCATGCCCGGACTGATCATGGGTCAGCAACCACAACGGTCAAAAGACCCCAGCTCCGCCACCTACGCAATGCTGGACGAAGCAGGCTTCGTTAGCGTAGTCGCAACAAACGTAGAATACGTGTTCCACAGATATCTCAAACTGGGCGATGTCATTAGTGGCCGAACAAAACTCGTAGACGTCTCAGAGGAAAAAGCGACCGGACTCGGTATCGGGCATTTTGTTACCACAGAAACAGAATATGTTGATGAAAATGATGAACCTGTCGGGTCAATGTTCTTCAGAATCCTCAAATTCCGTCCAGGAACCGGCCGAGTCAATAAAAAACCAGACCCGAAAGCAGAAGCTCTCAAAGCAGCAGGGCTTAATCCCGACGAGTACCTATCTCCACAAGAGCGACCCACCCGCCCAAGGCCACAATGGAATCAGGACCAAGAATGGTTTTGGGAAGGTCTTAAAAACCATGAGTTACGAATTCAGCGTTTCACCGACGATGGAACGCTGTTGTTCCCACCTGCAAACGCGAACCCAAACACACACAGCATGGATTACGACTGGATCGTTTCCTCCGGTAGAGGAACTCTCTACAGTCACACCGTTGTGCACTACCCTCAGGTTCCATCATTTGATTATCCACTTATTGTTGGACTGGTTGAACTCGAGGAGGGTGTGCGTATCATCACCAACATCGTGAACGTGAAACCTGAACAAATAGAGATAGGCATGCCGGTTGAAGTCTGCTTCCCTGACACAAACTCAGATGATGACATCGTCCTTCACCAATTCCAACCTGCGCAACCATCCCGAACAGAAGAAACAAGAAAAAGCAGCGAAATGTCCGAAGGAGATCAACTGCCCCTATGCCCAGTTCCACTCACACCCAGATTGATTATCTCAACAGCGTTAGCGACCAGAGACTTCCAAGACGTACATCACGACCGTGACGCCGCCCATCAAAAAGGGTCGAAAGATATCTTCATGAATATTCTCAGCACTGCCGGAATAACCGCACGATGGCTAGGTGACTGGGCAGGCAACAATGTTATTTTCGAAGATCTTAAAATACAGTTAGGGGCTCCAAACTATCCCTATGACACGATGACAATGTCAGGGAGCGTGCAAACGCTCAACGACGACGGATCAATCACTGTGAGTTTTAACGGTGATAACAAGTTAGGGTCCCACGTCAAAGGAACCGCAACACTCCGATTTACTGAATAAGAAAGTAGGAA
>DBHP01000018.1:2162-4202 GCA_002295705.1 Candidatus Neomicrothrix sp. UBA825
CATGGCATGTGGACAACGAGAATAATCGGTAACGCAGGAATCCCCGCACTCACAGTAACCGATGGACCCAACGGTGCCAGAGGCGCTGGTCTGATGGGAACCGGGACACCAACCGCATGCATTCCAGCAGGTTCCGTCCTCGGATCAACATGGAACCCAAACCTCATGGAAGAGTTAGGGGTTCTCCTAGCTGAAGAAAGCATCGCCAAGGGCGCCCACGTCCTTCTTGCCCCAACTATCAACCTTCACCGCAACCCACTAGGCGGACGCAACTTTGAATGTTATTCCGAAGACCCATATCTCACCGGAACCCTCGCAGCAGCCTACATTAACGGAGTCCAATCACAGCACGTGGCTGTAACTGCGAAACATTTCGTTGCCAATGACTCAGAGTTCGAACGAAATTCAATCGATAGCCAAGTCGATGAACGAACATTACGTGAGGTATATCTGCTGCCATTTGAACACGCAGTAAAAGACGGGAACGCATGGGGAATTATGAGTTCCTACAACCGGATCAATGGAACATTCGCATCAGAACATAAATGGCTCTTAAAAACGGTATTGAGAGAGCAATGGGGATTCGATGGTTTTGTTGTCTCCGACTGGTTCGCGGCCCGATCAACAGGACCATCAATAAAAGCAGGGCTGAGTCTTGAAATGCCCGGTAAAGGGCAGTGGTATGGGCCGGAACGCATTATTGAGGCAATAGAAAATGATGAATGCACCGAATCAGAACTCGATGAAATTGTGAAAGACATGCTGCGACTCATGCAACGCACCAATGCATTCAATGGAGTTGGCGGAGGAGAAGAAAAACAAATCGACAGCGCAGAGCATCGAAAACTGATCCGTCACGCCGCAACTGAAGGAACAGTGCTCATCAAAAACGACGGTGTACTGCCTCTCAACCCCGACACCCTTAAAACGCTGGCCCTAATAGGACCAAATGCCAGGTCAGCGAAAATCATGGGTGGAGGATCCGCCGGTGTAAGATCATACAGAAATGTGAGCCCTCTCATCGCTCTAACAGAGCGAACAAATCTGGAGATCACCTATGCACAGGGTTGCGATATTGATCGCACAACACCCCCTATCGAAACCCCACTCTTGTCCAGTCCTATTGAAGTCGATTTCTTCAACAGTCACAGTATCGGTGGAGAAATCGCAGCCCACAAAACCTATTCCCGAGCTGACTTCAAATTCTTCGGATCGCCCACAAAAGGAATTGACCCTCACACATATTCATTCTCAGGGAAAGCCACAATCACACCCGAAGTTACGGGAAAGCATGAACTCCGACTCGTGCAAAGCGGGAAAACAAAAATACGCATCAACAATGAAGTCATCATTGACGCCACAGAAGGAGACTACGGCAAAGGCGACGATTTCTTTGGAATGGGATCCGCTGAAATCACAGCTGAGATTGATCTGGAAGCAGGCAGTGAGGTCCCTATTGAAATTGAATTCTCCAGTGAAGGCGCCATACTCATGCTCGGATGCAGAATAGGACTCAAGCCAATCATGGAAAGAGATCTACTCCAAGAAGCTGAAGATCTGGCAGCAAAATCAGATGCTGTCGTTGTGATCGTTGGAACAAATGATGACTGGGAAACAGAAGGCAGAGACAGAGACTCGTTTTTCCTCCCCGGCGACCAAGTCGAACTCATTGAGCGAGTCAGTCTAGCTAATTCAAAAACCATTGTGGTCGTGAACACAGGAGGACCACACGACATGACATGGATTGATACCCCGAACGCCATACTCAATATTGGATTTGCCGGCCAAGAACTCGGAGAAGCACTTGTAGACATCCTCCTAGGAGAAAAGGACCCATCAGGTCGCATGCCAACAACAGTCCCTGCACGATACGAACACAGCCCCGCGTACCTCAACTATCCAGGAGAAAACAGTGTCGTAAGATATGGAGAAGGACTCTATATTGGTTATCGCTGGTTCAATGCACGCCACCTCGAACCAGCCGTACCTTTCGGCCACGGCCTATCGTACGCATCATTTGAGTGGGGAACACCAAACGTA
>DBHP01000018.1:4611-8576 GCA_002295705.1 Candidatus Neomicrothrix sp. UBA825
GGCACTGAAGTCGTTCAACTCTACATATCACCTCCCAAATCAATTCTTCACCGCCCACCCATCGAACTCAAAGGGTACGCGAAACTCGCCCTCGAACCCGGCGAAACGAAAACAGCGAGCATCACGCTGAATTTCAGATCATTTGCATACTTTGATCCGGGCGATCAGTTCTACAATACGCTTGACGCAAATTCACCAGTTCCCAGAGAGACAGGATCCCGAAGAACAGAGCCCGGATGGTATGTCGAGCCGGGACTTTATGACCTCATCGTTGCCAGATCAGCAACCAATCACCACGCAGTCATACAATGGGAACTCAGCGGAGAAGAAAATTTTCAACACCCGTAAATGCGTTTGATCTACATTCCCCACGAGCCATCATCACGAACCTTCCACGAACCCGCAGCGACAGTACCGCCATCAACCGGAATAGAAGAACCCGTTACAAAACTCGACATATCCGACGCCAAGAAGCATATAACGGCAGCGCATTCCTCAACGGTTCCTTTCCGGCCGAGCGGAGTTGGCTGCAATCCATCAATCAACGCTGCCGAATCTTCAGCTAATCCTGCATCACCAGGAGTGGGGATCATGTCAGGAGCAACGCAATTAACGCGAATACCCCTTGAACCCAACTCAACTGCTAACGATTGCGTAAATTGCTGAACAGCGGCTTTCATCGCAGCGTACACAGCGAAACCAGGAGCTGAATGATACGCCTCAACAGATGTGACGTTCACAATCGATGCACCATCGCTAAGTATAGGAAGCCCTGCACGAACACAATTCGTTACTGAACCGAAGTTCTCGCGAATCAAAACAGACTCACCCTTCTCCGACACCTGATCAAAAGGAGCCCAAAACCCTCCGCCAGCATTATTGACCAGCACATCCACCGAACCTAAAGCTTCGTTTACAGCTGCGAAAAAAGTGGTCACCGCCTCACCATCACGAACATCAATAACCTCGCTGTATGTGTCCGTGCCTTTGGAACGAAGTTCGTTCACTGTTTCATCAAGCTCATCCTTTAAAAGATCACAAACAGCGACGGTTGCGCCTAGGTCAGCAAACGCCAACGCAGTTGCCTTCCCGATTCCCCTGGCCGCGCCAGTTACCACCGCAACCTTTCCCGTAAGCATTAATTGACTAGTATCCATGATGTCTTCGTACCACAAAGAAGACGGAACGTCATAAAAGAGATAAGTTATTACGCATGGAAGCAACAATCACCAACCTCATCAACGCATCCGCATACGGACAAAACGGTGTCCCGCACGACCTATGGACACATCTACGAAAAGAGTCACCTGTCTACTGGTATGCGCAACGGGGCCACACGCCATTCTGGGCTATCACAAAACATGAGGACATCATGGAAGTTTCAAGCCAACCCGACATCTTCTCCAACGAAGCAGGGGGAATCATTGTCCTTAACGAAGCACAAATACAATCATTTATCGAAGGGGGATCCGGAAGCCCACTAGCCCAGATGAAAACCATCATCACCATGGACCCACCAGAACACCGCTCGTATCGAAAAGTAGCAAGCGGATACTTCACCCCCAGAGGAGTCACGAACCTTGACAAAATCGTCAAAAGCAGCGCAGCAGCAATATTTGACGAGCTTCCAGATGAAGGGGAAGTGGATTTCATAGAAACCATCGCCCAAAAGCATCCACTTCGAGTGCTAGCCACGATCCTCGGAATCAATGAAGAACAAGAAGAACGCCTTCTCGTGATTACACAAGAATTATTCGGAGGCGAAGACCCCGACATGCAACGGCAAGGCGAAGACCGTGAAGCTGCTCGAAAAGAACTCGGCATGGAGTTCTATATGCTCTTTGATGAAATCATCAAAGACAGGCGAGCTTGCCCACGAGATGACCTCGCGACCATGCTCGCAAACGCAGAACTCGCAGATGGATGCCCACTCGGACAATTGGAAACACTTGGCTATTACCTGATTGTTTTCACAGCAGGCCATGACACAACACGGAACGCCCTTTCAGGAGCAATATCAGCATTCCTTGATCACCCTGATCAATTTGAACGCTTGCGACAGGACCCCAGCCTTTCCAAATCAGCCGTGGATGAAATTGTTCGCTGGACAACGCCTGTGAACTACATGAAAAGACAAGCTGTCCAAGACTATGAACTTCGTGGTCAACAGATCAAAGCCGGAGAGGAACTCGCACTATTCTACTGCTCGGCCAACAGAGACGAAGATGTTTTTGAGGACCCTTTCACATTCGATATCAGTCGCAGTCCAAACAGGCATCTCGGATTTGGTTGGGCCGAGCACTACTGCTTGGGCGCACATCTCGCAAAAGCAAGCATGAAAGCTCTCACTGAAGAAATGGTGCGCCGCATCGAGTGGATGGAACCAAACGGAGAGCGAACTTTTATCTCCTCAAATTTTGTTGTTGGCCTCAAAACACTTCCCGTGAAGTACAAGCTCAAGAACGGATGACTCCATGGCTGAAACAAGCAAATGGAGAGAAAAAATTGCAAACCTAAAAAATCGTAAAACAGAAGCACAAACCATGGGGGGCACCGAAAAGGTCGTAAAGCACCATGCCGCAGGAAAAATGGATGCGCGTCAGCGTATAGAGTCTCTACTTCAGGGCGGATCATTTACAGAAGTGGGTCAGTTAGCTGGCGGCGAAGTAGATGCGTTCGTTGCAGGCATTGGTTCTCTCAATGGACGACCTGTAGCGGTAGGGTGCGAAGACTTCACTGTCAAAGGTGGCTCTATTGGTAGAGCAGAATCTGCGAAACGGTACCGTATAGCTGAACTCGCCTTGCAAGAACGAATCCCGCTCATCATGCTCCTAGAAGGAGCCGGTCACAGACCTCCACTTCCCGATGACCCACCTTCATTTAGGACACCCGGAGATCTTCAGGCTCAAGCAGATGCATCCGGACGCATCCCTCTCGCAACAGCAGTCCTTGGACCCTCAGCAGGTCACGGAGCTTTAAGCGCACCACTTGCAGACTTCACTGTCATGACTGAACAAGCATCAATCTTCACCGCAGGTCCGCCCCTTGTCAAAGCTTCCTTAGGGGAAGACATCACAAAAGAAGAACTCGGCGGACCTGACATCGCTTTACACAGTGGAGTTATTCATAACCTAGCTAGCAACGATGAAAGTGCCTTGGAGCAAATACGAACCTGGCTTTCATACCTGCCATCATCAGCGTGGCAGGCACCAACACGCCTGCAGGACGCCGAAGGGGAAAGAAACGTGAATGAACTCCTTGATATTATCCCTGAAAACCCTAGGCAAGCATACGACATGCACGACGTCATCAACGTAGTCGCAGATACCGGAAGCGTGTTTACTATTCAATCAATGTTCGGGCAGTCGCTCATTACGTGCTTTGCAAGATTAAGCGGTAGACCAGTCGCAATCGTAGCTAATCAACCCCAGCATATGGCGGGATCAATCACTGTTGAAGCAGCGGATAAGGCTACCCAATTCATTCAAGTCGCTGACTCCTTCCACGTTCCACTCATTTTTCTAACTGATAACCCAGGTGTGCTGGCAGGTTCATCATCTGAAAAAGCTGGCATTCTCAGACACGCTGGAAGAATGTTCCTTGCGCAACACCACGCTACGGTACCCAAAATACAACTCACCTTGCGTAAAGCGTATGGATTTGGAAGTACAGCAATGGGTATGAATCCATTCGATGGACAAACCCTGAACCTTGCCTTTCCAGGGGTGAGTTTTGGCGCAATGCCCGCCAAGGGAGCCGATGACGCAACCGGCGCTGATCAGGAAACACGTAAAGCATTACGAGAGGCTGAACTCAGCTCAGGATACCGATCGGCATCGGCTCTAAGTATTGATGACATCATTGACCCTTCAGACACAAGAAATATGCTGCTGCAAGGTCTTGAGATTGCATCAAGCAGGATTGACGGTGCCGTGAATCCGAAGCAACGCACCGTGAATCTCTAA
>DBHP01000018.1:8980-11474 GCA_002295705.1 Candidatus Neomicrothrix sp. UBA825
GTGTCTCGAAGTCTATCTATGTATTCAGGTAGGTGCCCTCTTGTGTGGAACGGTCCGCCCTCCTCAAGAACGATCTCCATAGGGTCAACAGGGCTGTACCCTCTCTCCAACTGTGACGAAGTCCAATCCGAAAGCACCGACCTTCCATGGGAAGCGTGAGGGTTTTTTGCAGAAAAGAGATCGTCTTGTTCGTGAGGGTCATTTGCGATGTCGAACAGCATTTCTTCATTCCAATGCCCATGAAAACCATCGTGCCATGTACGCATATACAGGTAATCATCCCAGCGAACCGAACGTTGACATGACCATGCCCCCTGAGACAAAACAAGAAATTTCCGACCAGCATCATTTCCTTCACGCAAATGGTTCATAACTGATTGACCATCCCAATGGCTAGGAATCCGTAAACCTGCAAGGTCAACAACCGTAGCCGCAATATCAAGATGGTATTGCAAGCCATTGAAAGTCTGGGGTTCTAAACCAGGCCATTTGAGTATTGAAGGGATATGGCATGTCACTTCGTCAGCTGCCTGATGATCGGCATACACGCCAAGTTCACCGAAAGCCTCACCATGATCGGAGCTAATCAGGACAGCGGTGTCCTCCAATACATCTAAATCGGCGAGTTTATTGAGTAATACCCCGACAGCATCATCTGCATAGCGAATACCGACGTCATAACCATCAAAAATCTGTTTCACTGCATCCATTGAAGACGCATTCCATGGCTGCCGAGGTGGTGGCTGTCCCCATTCATCAGGTCGGAAGCCCCATGGCTCCTGAGCGGAATGCGGACCCGATAAATCCCAATTCGCCATGCGAACATCTTCCGTATGCCATGAAGGAACAGGGTCACTCTCAAAAGGGTTTCCATAATCTTCCGGTGTCCGATAGGGGGTATGAGGGTCCCAAAGATGAACATGCAAAAACCAGTCATCTGCTTTTCCCCGCCTGTCCAACCAATCCAAAGCGCTTGGAACTACCTGATCTGCGCGTTCTCCTCCGAACCCACGCATCAGGTTCATGGTTTCCATGAATCCGCTATTCCACCATGATGCACCATGTCTAAAAGGAAACGATGATATGGATGCTGTGTGCCATCCAGCAAGGTAGAAAACAGAAGCCCATGACCGCATACTGAACCTTCCGAAAAACCCTCGATCCTTTCCCTCGGGTTGAAGATCAGCTGTACGGCCCCCGTGATTGATGACACCATTACGGATACCAAACATTCCGGTAATTAACGCTGTTCTACTTGGCAGGCATGGAACGTCGGATGCGTAGACGTTCTTGAAGTTGATACCCTCACCAGCGACGTTATCAATATTGGGTGAAGTGTTTCGATGATACCCACCGCACCCGAGGTGATCAGCGCGTAACGTATCGATATCAATGTAAATTATTCGCACGACTCTATTTGTAGTCGGATAATGGTCGTCCGTAAATGTCAGCTATGTGCCGATCACGGAATCGTGTAGCTTATACATTTATGAGATGCGATAGCACAAAGCAAAGAATGGGTTGGAATGATTAGCGAACCTTATCTTTCTCTCCAGCTGAGAACATTTTCTCCTGAGCAACCAGACTCATGGCAGCCGGTAATTGATTTGGCGATTGCAGCTGATCGGGCCGGAGTAGGAAAGGTCGTTGTTTCTGATCACGTTGCTTTTGGTAATTTCCTTGAAGCCTATGGTGATCCAAGTATTGGTGGGGTCTCCGGCGGTAAGCAACCTACAGGCCCTGACGGTCATTGGCTTGAACCGCTAACGTTTCTGTCAGTTGTAGCCGGAGCTACCAGTAGTGTTCGGCTAGGAACCAATATTCTTCTTGCTGCATTACGTCGACCCGCAGTATTGGCAAAGTCTTTAGCAACTCTGGATGTTCTGTCCAATGGCCGTGTCGATCTTGGTGTCGGTGTCGGATGGCAAAAGGAAGAATACGATGCATGCGGTTTAGATTTCGCGAACAGAGGACGCCTACTCGATCACACATTAGAAGTATGCCAAACCCTCTGGACGCAGACTTCGGCGCAGTACAGTGCGGATGAACTTCAATTCTCTGATATTCATGCAATGCCAAAACCACTTCAGGTTGGGGGAGTGCCGATTTGGGTGAGTGGAACGGTTAACAAGTTATCGATGCGACGCCTGGCCACCTTTGGGTCCGGATGGATTCCCTGGGGCCCTGACGCTATTGATATTAAATCGGGTATTGAATCAATGCGAACAGCAGTATCCGGTTACGGAAGAGACCCCGATGGAATAAAAGTAATAGGGACGCTGCCGATTACGCGCAATGATGATGGTATTGATCTTGATGCAACAATGTCTAATGTTCCAGAACTGATCACAGCTGGAGTGACAGATTTCAGGGCTTATCTCCCTGTGCCTGATGGACTTGATCCAGCTACCAACTACCTGACCGACGTAGTGAATCGTTTCAACGACTGCATCTAAAAGTCACCCGAACAGCGAGTTACCCCAACAAGTCTCTT
>DBHP01000075.1:0-2587 GCA_002295705.1 Candidatus Neomicrothrix sp. UBA825
CCTATAAATGTGAACTTAGCTTCGTCTAATCCGTCCAATATTTCGGGTTTGATAGTTGTAACCTCTTCGGCTGCCGTGAGGAAGACGTCTTTATTTCTTGCATCACGCACTGCTGAAGTCGCCACAAACTTGATTGCCGAAACTTCATGATCTTCAATTTTGCCTAAATAGTCTATGAGAGTGGCTAAGACTCGGTCCATAGCTTCGGCTCCGATTTCTTGTGTTCTATCTGTTCCTTCACCTAGACGCGTTATCTGTGCTTCGCGGTGGAGAGTCTTGTATTCTTTCTGACCTTTTTGTTCAACAATGAGTAGTCTTGTGCTGTTTGTGCCGCAATCAATCGCTGCCAGAGTTCTAGCCATTTATTTCCTGATTTCGTTGACTTTCTTCGCTTATGCGGTCCTCAATCCATAACCCGACTGGGTCGTTACCTCCAGCTAGAAACCATGCATAATGGGCATGCAGGCATTTGATTCCTCTCCTAGTTCCACCAACGCCTCCCGACGGTCTTGGTCCATTATAGTTTTCGTCGATTAAGTCATTGCGTTGTTTTTCATAGTCGAGATGAGCTTCTTGGAGCTTTTTTAATCCTATTTCTAATTCAGCTTGGTTTATTGCTCCGGATGATTCGAGCCTGCTTATGTGTAACTTATCTTCAGGATCTAGAAGCCAATAGGTTGTGGGCATAGGAGTTCCATCGCTTAGAAATGGTGAATTTTTTATTACCCTAGGAGTGCCATCTGGTTTTCTTACGGCTATTTCGTAACTACCTTGAGGTTTTCGACCCAGTAGGGTTTCGACGATCACAGCGTCTTGCGAGTAATCTTCTTGCATCTCGATATTGCCCTACAGAATGGCGTATCTAATTACCATGAATACACCGATTGCTAGTGCGGCTATTGGAATTCCGTAGCGTTTGAGAATTGGAATAGCGACGACCGATAGTAGGTTTAGTTCGTTATCAGTGGTTTGATTCTTCTCAGTATCACCATCAGTTTCAATTGTTTCTTTTTCTGTTTCAGCTGACGGCTCAAGGAGTTGCTCTAGGTTTTGCGCAAACTGAGTCATAAGTTTTCCGCTTACGTCACTAATTGCGCCTCTCCCGAATTGTGCGACTTTACCAGTGATGGTTAATTCAGTTCGAACGTTCACGTTCGTTACATCAGGCGAAATTTCGGAGAGTTGGGCAGTAATAGTTGCGCTGGCGTTTCCGGCCCCGCGTGTATCTCTTCCATCTCCTTTGATAATAACTTTTTGTGCATCCTCATTTTTTTCGAGGTAGCTTGCGGTTCCCTTATATTGCGCTGTTATTGGGCCTACCTTGATTTTCACAAGACCGTTGAAGTTATTCCCATCAACTTCTTGAAGTTCAGCTCCGGGTAAGCATGGTGCAATTCTTTCAGGGGTGTTGAAGGCTTCCCATACTTCTTTGATCGGTGCGTTCACATCAATTTCATTATTTAGCTCCATCGTTCTAAATCTCTCCTTGTGTCAATATCTACAGGGTTTCCTTCGCATGGTACCTCATCCAACAAGTCTGGCCGAAGCCGTAGAAGGGAACGTGCTCCTTCATCACCTGAAATAGGTATGAGGGACCACAATTCTTGGTCTATCTTAACCGGTGGTCTACGATTTCCAGCGAATGAGGCGGTCACTAGTTTTCCTTTAGCTTCTGCTACAGATTTCCATGCTGCAGAGGGGACAAGAGGCATGTCGCCAAGTCCAACGGTGACCGATGAATAACCATCATATCCTGCTATCTCAAGACCACTTCTGAGAGATGATGCTTGTCCCTCGGCAAAATTATGGTTATGAACAATCGTTATTGCTTCTGATTCGAGACTCAAGACCTGGTGATCTTCAAGATTTAATGCTCCAGAAATAATGTAAATATCATCAAATTCTGCTTCTACTACATTGTCAATTACCCATTGCAGAACTGGTTTTCCTTTGAAGGTTGCCAGAAGTTTATGCGAGTTACCTTCGAAGCGTTCTCCTTTGCCAGCTGCGAGAATTATTGCAGCAATCCGATTGTCTTCGAGTAAGGCTTCTTTTTCGTTTTCAAACACCTGTTTATTCTAGGGATAAGCTCTGTTATTGAGAGGCTCTCGTGGATATTTCATCTATCCCCATGTATTGCCCCTTCTATGGTCTTAAGGTGGGGGGCTTTCCTGCCGGTTCTCATAGCTATGATTTCTGCGCAGATTGAAATAGCTGTCTCCTCAGGAGTTCTAGCACCTAGGTCTAAACCTATTGGAGACATTACCCTTTCAAATTCTTTCGTTGTTACTCCTGCTTCAATAAGTCTTTCGGTTCGATTTTCATGAGTTTTCCTGCTCCCCATTACTCCGATGTAACCAACCTGTGTTTGCAATGCTGAGGTGATAGCAGGAACATCAAATTTATTATCATGAGTTAAGACACACACTGCATCGCGAGGTCCAAGACTAGTCCCAAGCTTTTCCATTAATTGATCTGGCCATTCATTTTCAACTGAATCTGCCTGTGGGAATCGCGCTTTTGTGGCGAATACTGGGCGAGCGTCGCAGACAATAACTTTGTAGCCTAATACTTTAGCGATCCGTAC
>DBHP01000075.1:2991-3718 GCA_002295705.1 Candidatus Neomicrothrix sp. UBA825
ATAATGTTTCTTCTCGCGCTTCGCCTTCGATTCCGTAATGGCGAATACTTGTTCGCCCGGCCGCTAATTCCCCTGCCATATCACGAGACAATACATTGTCAATCTTTTCATTGCCTAGCGAGCCTAAATAGGAGCCATCAGGAAGGAGAAGCAATTTAGCCCCTTGCCCTGGCCCCTCGATAATAGTTGCTAATGCAACGGGAAGACCTTTCTTGAGATTTTCTTTGAATTCGTTGAATATCTTTACTGCCATGTTTACCAGTCAAATGGTTCTATGTAGAGATTGATCGTACCCCCACACGTGAGTCCAACTGCAAACGCTTCATCATCGCTGTAGCCGAAAGAAACAGTTTTTCTTTCACCGGACTCTATTATTTCCAATGCCTCTGTTACAACAGCTCCTTCAACACAGCCACCTGAGACTGATCCGGAAACTACACCATCTTCATTTACTGCCATAGCTGCACCTGCATCACGGGGACCTGAACCTTCAAGTGATATTACTCGTGCGATTGCGACCCGCTTTCCTTGTGTTACCCATTTCTCGATATCTGTGATTATTTCTCGCATTCTTTCTCTATTCCGCCAATATTTCAGCTAATTCAATTAAAGATTCTAGACTATGGCCTTCAATAAATTCATCAATGTAGGGAAGCGCTGCCGCCATCCCTTGAGCGAGTGGCTCATAACCGGGCGAAACCTTCAAAGGGTTTATCCAAATTATATT
>DBHP01000075.1:4125-9244 GCA_002295705.1 Candidatus Neomicrothrix sp. UBA825
GCACCTCGAGCCATTCCTCGTTGTCCCCACATATTAAGGAATTCTCCAATGGTTTCGCCTAGACGGGTGCCTCCCGACCAGTCGGTTATTGATTCAGATGTTACGTGCAAGGCCTTGTCAAGGTCCCTATTTGAAAGTTCGTGAGTCACACGTGTTAAGCGTGTTCCTATCGTGAAAGCTTCTACCCTTCTGCGACTTATTACTGCAGCTTGTATAAAGCGCAGGAGAGCCCTTGCATAAACTTCCATTGATCCAGAGACATCAAGCAAGAAAACAATTCTCCTTGCTTTGTCGTTCTTTTGCATGAAGTATCTTTGGATGGGCTCTCCAGCAGTTCGGAAAGAGGCTCTGATGATACCCCTGAGGTCCGGGGTCTTATTTTGTCGCGCAACTGAGCTGACTCGCCGGCTTTTCTGGGTACTGCCTATTAGCCGTATTGATTTCATTAATTGATAGGCCTCAGACAATTCCTCATCGCTATAATCAGCAAAATCTTTCTTCCGAAGTATTTCAGAACGAGAGTACTTCAGAGGAATAAGTTCACCTTCTTGGCTTTCATCTGATTGGTCATCATCTCCATAGTCATCGCTGTCTATCGCCAAGGTCATTTCTTTTATGTTTTGTACTTCTCCATTTTCGAGGACTACGTAGTCTTCCCAAAACGCATGAAAAGCCTCATCGTAGGCTGGTATGTCCTCAGGGGTCCTAACAAGAGTTGATCTGCCAGCCCAGTAGACATCGTCTCGGTTGGAGATAGTGACATAAGCGAGTGATTGGAAGAAGGTTATTGATGAAGAGATAGGCACCTCAACACCCATTTTCCTTAGAAAGGTAATGAATCCTTGAGTTATATCTTCGGGCTTGCTGATGTCTTGATGAGCGTCAGACTGCACGGGCATATGCATCTTCTATGACTTTATCTAGGCCATATTCCATAACTTTTTGTTGATCTTCTCGATATTTCAGAAGGGCTCCGATTGTTGCAATGATGCCATCCTCCGTTAGATCACTGTTACCTATTCTCTCAAGAGCCATGGCCCAATCAATACTTTCTGAAACTCCCGGTGGTTTGTATAGATTCATTTCACGTATTTGCTCAACTGTGACAGCTATTGTTTTGATTAATTGTTCAGAGACTTCAGGGGCTTTAGCTTTAAGTATTTGGATTTCCCTGAGGTATCCGGGATGGTCTACCCAGTGATAGAGACACCTTCGTTTGAGGGCATCGTGAACATCTCTAGTTCGGTTTGAGGTAATCACGACGATTGGTGGCACAGCGGCTTTAAAAGCTCCTATCTCGGGGATAGTAATTGAGTAATCTGAGAGCAATTCAAGCAGGAAAGCTTCAAATTCATCATCAGCGCGGTCAAGTTCGTCGATCAGGAGTATCGGGGGGGTTTCCCCTTCGTAATCAATTGCTTGCAACAGTGGTCTTCGAACTAGGAATCGCTCATTGTATAATTCATCTTCGAGTGCCTTTTCATCTATTTGTTTGGCTCTTCCGGATGCTTCAGTAGTTCTCAAATGCAATAGTTGTTTTGAGTAATCCCATTCATAGATGGCGTGTGATGCATCTAGGCCTTCGTAGCACTGTAGGCGTATTAAATCAGTATTGAGCCAACTTGATAACACCTTCGCTATTTCTGTTTTGCCGACGCCCGGTTCACCTTCTAAGAAGATTGGTCTTCGTAAACTAATCGCCAAAAAAATTGCTGATGCTAAGCCTTCAGAGGGGAAATAACCCTGTCCTTCAAGACCGCTTTGTACGTTTTCTATGCTTTGTACTTGTTCATATCCCACGTCTCTAATCTACAGGTTGAGTGTGAGGGTGGCACATGCGCCGTTTTATTAAGATTTAGAGCCCAGCCTCTTCAAGTCCTCGTTTTACAAGAACTCTGGCTAAATGTTTTCGGTATTCAACGGATGCGTTGATATCAGATGTTGGTTCCGTCCCTATCGCAGCCTGTTCGCTAGCTTCTACAGCATTTGCTCCGCTTGCTATTGCTTCCTCCACTGCGGATGCCCGGAATGGAGTTGAATGCATGTTTACCAGCGATATACCGCTTTGACCGTTGTTGACTAGGATGGAAGCTCCAACAATTGCCCAGTCTTGTGCTCTTCTATTGAATTTCTGAAATGACCATTTTGCATCTGGAACACAAGGAACCTTTATCTGCGTGAGCATCTCATCATCTTTTAGGTCGGTTTCTAAGAATCCGACGAAGAAATCATCAATAGGAATTTCTCTTGCCCCTTCAGGGCCTGTTACTACTACGGTTGCGTTGAGCGCAAGCAGAGCTGATGGGATATCAGACGCAGGGTCGCCGTGCGCGATTGCGCCACCTATGGTCCCACGATGGCGAACTTGTGGGTCGCCAACATGGTGTGTGGCTGAAGCTAAAAGCCCAGCATTCTCTTTTATTAAAGGATTGGTTTCGATATCACTATGGCGGGTTAAGGCTCCTATAACCAGATGACTGTTTTCTTCTCTTACATACTTTAGATCGTCCAAGCGATTTATATCTACTAAATACGCTGGTGCAGATAGGCGAAATTTCATTAGTGGGAGTAGTGAGTGCCCTCCAGCGATGAGCTTAGCTTCATCACCATGTTCTTGAAGGGCGTTTAGTGCTCCTTCAACTGAATCTACTCGCAAGTAATCAAAGTTTGCGGGAATCATTTACGCCCCGCTTACTTCTAGTACTGCTTTGACAATATTGTGGTAGCCGGTGCATCTGCAGAGATTGCCTTCGAGCCCTTCGCGTACCTCATTTTCGGTAAGGTTTTGGTTTTCCTCGACTAGGGACGCACAAGCCATGACCATACCTGGCGTGCAGTAACCACATTGAAGAGCATGACATTCGTGAAAGGCTTGCTGCATCGGGTGGAGCGTTCCATCTGCTTGTGCTAGACCTTCAATAGTTGTTATCTCCATTCCATCAACTTGCGCCGCTAAAACTGTACAGGACTTAACTGATTCGCCGTTCAGGTGGACTGTGCAGGCTCCACATGATGAAGTATCACACCCTATATTTGTTCCTGTTAATCCCGCAGATTCACGTATGTACTGAACCAGTAGTGTTCGAGGCTCCACATCATGTGACTCCTGAACGCCATTAATGTTAAGAGTTACTTCCAATTACTTCCCCTTTGCTCTAATAGAAATCTAGTACAACTGTTGGGGTAAATACTAAATCAATTTAGATATCAACCTTTTGGTAGCATGATCTGGCCCAAAGACCTGAGCCGATTAATAATAACGCTAGCGAGATAAATCCTGGTTGTGTCTCTGCCCAAGTTACGTCACCAAGAAACCCTTGACGACCCATTCTGATCACGTGTGTTATGGGATTATATTTTGCTACGTGGTATAGCCATCCTTGTATAGCTTCTAAGGGTGCCTGTCCTACTGACAGAAACATTGTGCTGAACATAACCACTTGAGCGACCGCTAAAGATTTCAGAGTCTTCATCGTGAAAACGATACCTAATACGAATAGAGACATGACTGCCGCTATTCCGATTGCAGTGAAGTATGCAATGACGAAGCCCAAAAGACCACCAGGCATGTCAGCATCGAGAGCTACAAATGAGACAATCAATACTGCCGTGGTGGGTAACACAGCTCTCGTAACGGAATATCCGACTAGTCCTGAAATTAGTGCTGAGGGAGTGATAGGCGCTGCTCGCATCCGATCAAAAAATCCGTTTTCTAGGTCTGTTGCGGTAAGCCCGCCCCCGCCAAGGCCTGAGAATGCTGACCCTTGGAGGATTGCCCAAGCCGCCATCCAATTAACTGCTTTGTCTGTGCTATAGCCATCGAGTTGTACAACCGATGAAAAGGATCCGCTAAATGCTACCACGAAAAAAATTGGCATAATTATGGAAGGGATCATAAGTGACGGAAGTCGTCGCATCCGCATTAGACCTCTTTTTGTAATAGCCACTGTTACTTGTAACTGAGATGTTTGTTTCGTGGATGCCGAAATCATGATGCGACTGCCAAACGTCTCTTTAACTGATGTGTTGAAGTCGCGATACCTGCAAGGGAGATCAAAAGGATTACGCCAGCTGCTTGAAGGAACGCGTTCCAAGAGAATCCTTCAATTGTAATAACGCGAGTCCAATCAATAATCCATGTCAAGGGATTCCATTCTGCGATTTGCCCGTACCATCCGTCCATCAATTCAACTGGGAAGAAGGCTGAACTTATAAAGATGAATACAAAAATAATTGGAAAGAGCGAGTTGACGACTTCTTGTGATCCTGTCCTTAACGCGATTGCAATCAAGAAACTACCTACACCCATTGATAGAAATGAGGTGAGAAAAACGAGAGCTAAAGCGCTACTGGCGCCTCCGGTTAGCTTTGCTCCGAAAGCGAAAAAAATGATTATGAGGATTGTTGCTTGCACCAAACCATAGATAAAAGCACTTGATAAGCGGGCGACAAGGATGGACGACCTGGACACTGGGGATGAAAGTAATCGATCCATAAAGGAATTTTCAATATCGGCTGCTAAATCAGTTGCGCTATTTGTTGACCCAAATAGAACACCTTGTATTACACAAGCTGGGAGGATGAAGTCAAGGAACGTCACATCGGAGTATGGGAATTCGGGGAGATTCACCGCTTTACTGAATTGCGCTGCATAGACTGCTGCCAGCAATAAAGGAAAGAATAATGTTGGTGCCCAGGCTTGTGGCTGGCGAATCATTCCTAGAATGCTTCGGTGAGATAGTTGTAAAGCTTGAGGAATGGAGTGTTTAATGTTCATTGTTGACCGTCATGTATCTGCACCACCCTCAAGTCGTCTTCCAGTTGCGTCTGCAAATACATCGTCAAGGCTTGGTTCATCTAGCTCAACATGTTGTACTTCTATATTCTGGTCTTCTAAGGATTTCAAAACAGCTGTGATAGCTCTTGTCCCACCATCAAGCCCTATAGCAATTCTGCCTTTTCTTGCGGGCCGCTCTTCCCCTAGTTTTGTCATTACTTGCTTGGCTATCTCATAGTCACTTTCGACTACATCCACGCGTAATGTTGGTGCCCCAACATCTGACTTGAGCTTCGTCGGGGACCCTTCTCGGACTATCCTCCCATTGTCAATTATCGCTAT
>DBHP01000106.1:0-1405 GCA_002295705.1 Candidatus Neomicrothrix sp. UBA825
ATCAGACCCATCTTCGGCTAATGGTGAATCAGTCGCAGGCATAAATGTTGAAGACATCACTGTAGATATCGGATCAAGCAGAATCCTCACAGACGTTTGTGTTCAAGCACCACAAGGTTCTTCACTTTCGATACTTGGACCAAGTGGTTGTGGGAAAACAACATTGCTTCGCGTTCTTGCAGGTTTGCAGAAAACTAAAAGTGGATCAATCACGCTTGATGGTAGATGTGTTGTATCTGATCAGGTAGATATTCCACCGGAACAACGGAATGTGGGATTGGTGTTTCAGGATTGGGCTCTTTTCCCACACTTAACAGTGTTAGAAAATATTGTTTTTGGTTTAAAGAGATCTGATCGAAAGGCTCCTACCAAGGAAATTATGGAACTTCTTGAAATGGTAGGAATATCTGAACTCGCGGATCGCCTTCCTTCTTCACTTTCAGGTGGTCAGCAACAACGTGTTGCTTTAACAAGGGCGCTTGCTCCTCAGCCCTCGATTCTTTTACTTGATGAGCCCTTTTCCAGCCTTGATACAGGCCTGAGAGTGGAGCTTCGGTCAGAAGTATCTGATCTTCTCAAATTGTTAAATGTAACGAGTGTTTTTGTTACCCATGACCAGGATGAGGCGTTTACTCTTGGAGATGAAGTCGCAGTGATGAACGAGGGGAGAGTTGTTCAGCACGATACACCATGGGAGATATATCGGCACCCAACAAACTCATGGGTTGCAAGCTTTGTTGGGGAAATAAATCAAATACCTGGAGTTGCTTCAGGTGAAACAGCAGAGACATCTATAGGCACTGTGCGCCTTTGTAATGCCGCACATGGTGCTGTCAACGTCATCGTGCGGCCGGAGGAAATAGTACTGATTGATGGGACTGATTCGCTAATTACTCGCGTTGACTATTTTGGACATGACACAATCTATGAGATTACGACGTCGTCTGGTGTTGATCTTCGGTGTCGACGAGGAGGTTCTCCTGCTCATCAAGTAGGAGATCGCGTAGATGTCAAACATTCTGGAATCACGACTGTTAGCTTCCCGAAATAAACGGGGTCTCTAAAAAATATAGATGCAGTTTGGAAAAAGCTCTTCATGGTCCGGCACCATTGCTCATAGAGAATTCGAGTACTTAGAAAATGCAAAGAGCCGAGTCCCATTCGGAACTCGGCCCTTTAATGTTTTTAGATTGTTCGTCTATCAGCCGTAAGAGCCAAATTCAGCAGGTGTAATGCCGAAGTATGCAATTATCGGATCAAGCACTGCTTGAATGTCTGCGACGCTTCCTGAGCCTGGTTCATTCTCCATGTTGAGAATAGAATCAATGACAGATGTATCAACTCCATTGTTTCCAAGGATTGGCTCAATAATTCTAAAGAAGGCCCAACCTTCAGCTTGGTGAAC
>DBHP01000106.1:1821-2595 GCA_002295705.1 Candidatus Neomicrothrix sp. UBA825
ACATTCTTTACAGCTTCACGTGTTGCTGAAATTGCACCAGCTTCATCACCAGCTAATAGTGCGTCTCGGCCGTCAATCATTGCGGCTAGGAGACCTTCATTCGCTAATGCAGATTCTCCATCTGCACCAGTGGTACCGAAGTCCTTGGCACGCTTTTCAGCTGTCTTAAACGGTCCACAATCTGGTGCTGCACCGTGGTAGAAAGCCCAAGCTTCATCCCAGTTATGTACAGCTCCGCTTGCTACGTCAAAGTTGCCATCTGCAGCTTTCGCAAGAGCAGCATTAAGTTCGTGAACGACCCAAGCAATCATGATTTGGTTCATGATTCCTTTTTGGACACCTTGCTTTCGGACTGCATCTGACTCACCGGCCCAAACGCCAGTTCCGTTAAGAGCAGCACTGACAAAATCATCTAGTGGTGTTGCAGTTCCATAGTAAGTATCAACACCATGTTTCTTGCCTTCACCAACTGCAAAGCCACCAATTGTTCGAACTGAACCATCGGACTTCACGGAGTGAACACCATTGGCATAGATTTCAGCAATCTCGCTCCACTTATAGTCACCTACAATTTCGTTAATATCACAGATATCTTGAACGACTAGTCGGTGAGTGTCAACGTTTGACGCATATGCGTATCCGCCATCTGCTGGCGTTGCATCATCTGTTGGTACTCCAGCTGCTGTTGAAGATGAGCCTGAGCTGGAAGCAGAAGCAGAAGCAGAAGCTACTGCGGATGCTGAGCTAGACGCTGATCCAGATGCTGATCCAGAT
>DBHP01000106.1:2924-6229 GCA_002295705.1 Candidatus Neomicrothrix sp. UBA825
TGCTGATCCAGATGCTGATCCAGAGCTGGAGCCTGAGCCAGATGCTGAGGCTGAGCTTGAACTAGAACCGGAACCTGATGAGCTCTCTGAGCTGTCGAGGTCTCTAACTGATCCTCCATCATCATCATCACCACAACTAGCTGCGATCAAGCTGAATACAGCTAGAATCGGCAAAGCTAATAGTATATATTTTTTGGATTTCAAAATTTCCTCCATTTATCGGGGTATAGGTATAAGGGATACCTAACATTCTATCTTAGGTTAGCTTTTGAAAACTGCAACACCTCGTCCAAAAATAATCAAATGCACGATTTTGAGCCCGATTTACTTAGACAGAGTTCAATTCTTTATAGACAGCGGGAACAACTTTTCGTAAATAGGGGAAAAGTTTGATGAAGCTCTCACCCGTGGTTCGGAAATGATAGCTAATAGGGACCTCGAGATACACGTACCCTTTTGCAAGGAGATCCAACGTAATGATTTGTGCGTAATTAAAATCGTGAATTACTTCTGCAGATGATGCTGCAGCTGGAGAAAATGCACGGTATCCGCTCTGTCCATCTGTAATTTTGCGTCTTGCAATAATTGATAGGATTTTTGTAAGCACAAGATTGCCAAACCGTCGATGTGGTCGCATAAACTCAATGTCGCCAAGAAATCTACTGCCAACAACGTAATCTGCTTTTTCTTTTAGGATAGGAGCAACAAGGTTTTCAAGTTCTTCAGGAGGGTATTCACCGTCTGCATCCGCAAATATTATGGCGCTCGATTGGCGTTTTACTCCTTCAGATAAACCGACTCTGACAGCAGCACCCAGTCCCTGGTTGGATTCAAGTGAAATAACTTCTGCGCCTGCCTGTTTTGCTACTTCAGCTGTTTTGTCTGTCGACCCGTCGTCTATCACTAGGCATTCAACGGGTAACCCGCAAACGGTATCTGGGACACGGTCAATGCAGTCACCGACGGCGTCTTCTTCATTGTATGCAGGTAGAAATAAAAGAACAGGATTATTGGGATAATGGCTTTCAGGAAGAAGTTCTTCTGTCTTCTGCAATCTAAACCTCCCGATGAAGCTTGGCTGAGGAGAAATCATTGCTACGGCTCCAGCGATAAGTGAATATGATGTCTTAAGTGCATGCGCAGTTAAAGCGGCTACCAGAGCAATTTCGGCGTCATACCCCAGAGTAACATAAGCAGCTACTGCGGCTGCTTCGTAAGTTCCAAACCCTCCTGGAGCTATAGCTGCGATTTGAGCTGCCACCGCAACAGTCGTGACTAGCAATGCATCCGGCCACGAAACATCTAGTCCTGCCCAGTGAGCACTTTGCCAAACTAAAACTGATTCTAGGATCCACGCAATAGCCGTCAGGGCTATTGCTGTTGGTCCAGGTAAGGTGACAGCGTCGTTTCTTTTGACTATTCCCTTTAACCATTTCCACGATGTTATAGCGATCGCAAATACTAGGCCTACAACTAGCCAACCAAACCATCCAAGAATGTCAGAAAAGGCTGATGGAGCAATAATCACTCCGATCATGATTAAAGACAAAATATCTGCAGAACGTAATGTGAGTGTGGAGGCAGTTGCAGCGTCAAGAGATATATCACTTCTCTTAGTGATGCTTACGACTCTCAGGGGCTCACCAAGGCGAAGGGGGAGTACATGGTTAGCGCCAAGTGATAAATGAATACCTGCGAGACTTTGCCCCAAAGTTATTGAAGGCAAGACTTTTTTCCAAGCAATAGCTCTGAGGATAAATGCGATAAGAAACGCACAAATGGCTATAACGACCTCAGCTGGTTTCTCACTAGCTTGCTGTAAGGCATCTTTAAATGCCGCATAATCCAGAAGTTGAAAAATAATGATTCCAGCAACCAAAAAGCTGATGATGGAAAGACTTGCGATTATTTTGGGGTTATTAATCCTGCTGTGCTTAAAAGAAAAATTCATTACAATATGTTAGGGTAGCTTTACATTTTTTGAAAAGTCGGGATATGCTTCTTTGTCATGATACTTAGAACTTTTCTTACAACCGTTTTATTGGCCTCACTACTATTTGGATGCGGAGGAAGTGACCCTGAGTCTCTTGATGGACGCGCCGCAGAAATTTATGGTGGTGAATGTTCCGGAGGAAATGGAAAATCAGTCACTATCTATTCCGGTCGAACCGAAAACTTGATCAACCCAGTACTTGAAGCCTTTGCATGTGAGACAGGTACTAACGTTCAAGTACGTTGGGGTTCCTCTATTAACTTAGCGCTTCTCCTCAATGAGGAAGGCTCAAAGACACAAGCAGATGTCTTCCTTTCACGTTCCCCCGGTCCTGTTGGATACTTGGAGTCTAAAGACCTGCTAGGCCAAATCGGGGAAGATGTACTTTCGCTAGTAGATGAACAAAATCACTCTGCTTCTGGAACTTGGGTAGGGTTTTCAGGCCGGAAGCGTGTGCTGGTTTATAATACTGATGAGTTCAGTCCCGAAACGCTCCCAGATTCAGTTTTTGATTTAACAGATCCAAAATTTAAAGGCAAGGTTGCCATACCTGGAACAAACGGATCTTTCGTTGACTGGTTCACAGTCTTCATCGACCAATATGGAGAAGAGACTGCCACGCAATGGCTGAATGACATGGTTGATAATGATGCAAAATATTATCCGAATAACAGGTCCATCGTCGAAGCTGCCGGCCGCGGTGAAATCTCAATGGGATTAGTTAACCACTATTACAACTATCAAGAAGTAGCTGCTAACCCAGATACTCATAAGGCTTTGAACTACAGCTTTAATGATGATGATATAGGTTCACTCCTTGTGATTACGGCAGCTACAAAACTTGCATCATCTGTGAACGATGAAGCTGCGGAAGACCTTCTTGCATATCTACTGACTGCTCCTGTTCAACAGTATTTCACTGACCGGACATTCGAGTATCCCCTAGCAGCCGGAGTAGTACCAAATGCTGCACTTCCTGCGTTAACAGCGCTTGAAATTGGGTCAGTTGACTTTGATAAACTTGGCGGAGGTTTCGAAGAAGCGTCGCGAATTGTTGAGGCGAGTGGCATCCTTAATAGGTGACACAAATAGAAATTAAGCGGGGCGCCCCAATTGGATTAAGGGTAGTTGTATTTGCGCTTGCCTTTCTTTTCAGCTTTCCTGGAATTTACCTTATTTGGCGGAATCTAACTGAAGACTCTGATCCTATAAGCCTTATTGGTACTGAGAGAATACTCTCTCCTCTTTGGCGATCTGTTTCCTTGGCGTTGGCGGTTTCGGCTTCTACTGCTGTTATCGGAACATTACTTGC
>DBHP01000023.1:0-809 GCA_002295705.1 Candidatus Neomicrothrix sp. UBA825
CAAAAAGTTTGGAGTTCCGGAGCCCAATTCTCAGAATGGGGAATGGCAGTATGTCGGACAGATAGCGACCTCCCCAAACACAAAGGAATTACCGTTTTCATTCTTCCAATGGACGCTCCCGGAGTTGAAATACGACAAATCAGACAAATGAGCGGAGGAACATCATTCAACGAAGTTTTCCTAACGGATGTCCGAATCCCAGACGCATATCGCGTAGGCGACATTGGAGAAGGCTGGAAAGTAGCACTTACCGTCCTGGGATTTGAAAGAGGAAGCAGCAACGGAAGTTCACGAGTCGGTGGTAACTGGGCTCAAGCAAAAGGTCTTGCAGAGCACCTAAATCTTACTGACGATCCTGTAATCAGAGATCAACTCGCACGCCTCTACTCCCAATACCGCATCATGGTGCTCAACAATCAGCGAGTAGTAGCTCAAACGAAAGCAGGTCAGGCCCCTGGTCCAGAGGGATCCATCTCAAAAATGATCTGGGTCAAATCAATGAACCTCATGAGCGACGTAATCACGAAAATGTTAGGACCTCGAATCACTGCCGATACCGGAGAGTGGGGAACATACGAGTGGAACGAGCATTTATTAGGAGCGCCAGGCTATCGCATAGCTGGAGGCTCGGACGAGATTCAACGAAACATCGTTGGCGAACGAGTCTTAGGTCTGCCAGGTGAGCCACGCGTGGACAAAAACATCCCTTACAAGGACGTACTGAAATAGTCGCTTGCCATAGAAGCCACTGATCGTTAAAGTTCAACTATGGAAGAAACGATAGTTGTCTCAAAAGAAATATCAGCCGG
>DBHP01000023.1:1225-8343 GCA_002295705.1 Candidatus Neomicrothrix sp. UBA825
AAAGATGGCGGACCAAAACTCGGGGCAAGATTTATCGGTAAAAATAGTTGGCAAGGAAACAAATGGGTTGCTCCTGTTAAGATTACGGAATTTACTAAACCGAAGCGGTTCGCTTTCAAAATGAGATTTCCGCTCATAGGAGGTTCAGATTGGAGTTTCGATCTTGAACCAACTCCCGGAGGCTGCAAAGTAACACAAACATGGATAGACCGCCGTACAAAAGCTCTTGTCGTTATTGGTGGCAAAGTGAGTGGTGTGTCTGATCGGGCTCCTCATACGCGAATGTCAATGGAAACAACTCTTGATAATCTCGCTAAAGAAGTCGAAAAATAAAATCGTCAGAGTTTAAGATCAAGCTCGAATAAGTGGCTTATGTGCTGAGCCCAGTCTTGAGCATTGGGTTGACTTGCACTGATCAGTTTAGCGATTCGCTGAGATCCAACATGTCCACCACCGACCACTGCTACTTGGCTGCCGCATCGCGGACTCCCATGCGAACCAAACAAGCCATCAAGCCAAGGTCCAAAAACATGGCCGGGCTTACCCCAAACAAGATCGTGATCATCATCAAGAGAAATTGCCCCTTCAATTTCTTGAATTTGAAGAACATCGGCCAAATCAGGCCCCTTATGAATGACTGCAGCCGTGCCCTCATATTCAACTAGACCTGGTAAACCACGATTGTTAAGTGACTCGGCTAGGTCAAAACCATACTCCACTACATATTCCTGATCATGATCACTCACGACAATCAACACAGTGTCATCCCACCCCGGTTGAAGTCGGTTAATCAATTCCCCCAAAGCATCATCGGTTTCTTTAACCCGAAACTTTGTTTCCTCTGCATCAGGACCATGGATGTGAGAAACTGTATCCGGCTCATTGAAATGGACAACGGAGAAATCAGCAGAAACTAGGTCAATGTTATCAATTGCTTCTAGAACTGCAGAATTTGATGCATATCGAAATTCATCTAAATCAACATCTGCTCTCTTGCCCCCCGGAGGCCAAAAAATATCCGCAGATTCTGCACCCATGACCCCTATCAGGTGATGATCGCCTACCACCACAGCGGTGGACAACTTGCCTCTATTCGCAGCTAAAAAAATTGTGTCACCCGTAGGTCCAATTGAGGAAGCAATTGTGAATTTCTCATTATCCCACACTTTATTGACGAAAATTCCATGGGATTTTGGAAGCCGGCCAGTAGCAAAAGTGGCGTGATTAGGGTACGTGGCTGTTGATAACACAGCTCGACCGCCCTTGGGATTCCATCCCCCACCCATAGCTAATTGCCAAAGATTTGGGGTTAATTCCTCGCTCACTAGCCGGTTGGGGAGAGCGTCAATAATAACGAAAACAACCTTCATTCATCCTCACTTTGCGGTCGCAAAGATACAAAATAAGCTTTCAAATCTGTTCGTGCTTGATCAACATACGTATTGAATACCGTTTCTAAAGTGCGATTCCAAAATTTGCCTGAATAGGAAACAACGAAAATGATCTCGGTAGACATCGCACCTAATCCTTTTAAATTCACATCTATGGACCAGTCCGCAGCATCTTTACCGGATATTTCCTTCCTCTCAAACCTGATCAGTTTGTGGGGTTCAGATGTAACTTTAGCCATTCGTAATTTTTTCATTCGGGAGAAAGGCCCCAATCGGGCTTTGAGAACGAGCATCCAAACAAGGTCATCCTCAGTTCCCACTGGTTCAACCGAGTCAATGAAATTAAGCCATTGTGTATAGATGGCCAAGTCAGAAAGAACAGAAAAGGCGTGCTCTATATCTGCTTGAACAGTTACGGTCTCGGTTCTCTGCATATTCGCTCCTTCGCATGATATATGTCACAAGCTGCTAACAGGATGCTACATCAGTTACTTATCCTCTAGCCTAAACAGTGTGCAAACAAAAGCATTTCACTTAGCTGAAACGAGAGATATTAATCTGCTCAACATTCAAGATTTTTATTGGTCATCTTCAAGCGTGACACTTGCAGGTGTAGGTGTAGCTAAACGGTTAACAATTCCACGCAATCAAGACACAGAAGAAGAAAACCAGTTATTTTCTGAGATCATACTTGACCACCATAATTCCGAAGCCTCTTTATCCAAGGAAGATCTCTGTGCCTTTGCAGCTTTCCCATTTGATCCAAGCAAAGCTACCGAGCTCATCATTCCTTCACTCCTTATCAAAAAGAATTCCACAGGTGGTGCAAAACTGATTTATACCGGCACTGAGGACAAAACGAAAGACGAACTCCTCCACGAAATAACCAAAACTAATGAACCAGAGTCACACGCAACCCAATCCAGCATCAATATTGACTCTCCTATACCACCTGAAATATGGCGAGACGAAAAGATAACCGAAATCAAAGAACATATAAAAAATGGGAACGTCAAAAAAGTTGTTCTAGCCAGAGAACTTGTGCTTTCCGCAGATAACGATTTCAAAATCAGCGATGTTCTAGAGAAGCTGATCAAACAGAACAAATCGTCAATGATTTTCAATATCGACGGATTCCTAGGAGCATCTCCCGAATTGCTTATCAAAAGAAGCGGTAATTCTGTGATGTCTCATCCTCTTGCTGGTACAACACCTAAATTTGATGACGCAGATTCAGATAGAATTTCCAGACAAAAATTATTAGATTCAACAAAAGATGCATACGAGCACAGAGTCACAATTGAATGGCTCCTTAACGAGCTTTTGCCCTTCTGCTCATACGTAGATGCTGATCCAGAACCTAAAATTGTCAGCCTTGAACATGTGCACCATCTAGGAACAGAGGTGGCAGGCCAATTATCAACCCCTCCATGTTCAGTCCTTGAACTTGTAAACGCCCTACACCCAACTCCCGCAGTAGGTGGAGATCCCCAAACAGAGGCATTAGCTATTATTAAAAGAGTCGAAGGCATTGATCGCAGACGCTACGCAGGACCAGTCGGATGGATAGCAGCAAACGGAGATGGCGAATTTGCAGTCGGAATACGATCAGCAGAAGTAAAAGCAAACACAGCTCACCTTTATGCGGGAGTTGGACTCGTCAAAGACAGCGACCCTCAATCCGAACTAGAAGAAACAGAAGCTAAATTCAAAACAATGCTGAATACTTTTCTTTCTACAACGTAAATGTGTGGTCTTTAGTTTCCATCTAAGAAGTTTTTGTTCTACCTTTAACCAATAGCCATTAGTCATGCGACCAACGCGTCGTAAGGAAGGAAGCCATGGATCTGGGGTTAACAGAAAAAAAAGTTGTTATAACTGGCGGTTCGAGAGGAATAGGTCGAGCGATTGCAACAAAGATGCTTGAAGAAGGAGCGTCAGTGGCAATATGTGCTAGAGGTCAAGAAGGAGTCGACGAGGCACTAGCAGCGCTTGAAGGAAAAGGAACAATAATCGGCGCAGCCGTTGATGCAAGCAATGGCGAAGAGTTGGAGAGCTGGCTTCAAAGCTCAGCTGAAGAACTAGGAGGAATAGATATCCTCATTAATAACGCATCAGGCGGCGGCGGTGGCCAAACCGACGAAAAATTTGATGCAAATTATAATGTTGACCTCATGGGACTCGTCCGTGGTGTAAGAGCTACTGAAGACCTACTAGCCGCCTCTGGCGAAGGAGCTGTGCTTACTATTAGCTCAACTGCGGCTTTAGAACATTTCGGGCCAGGACCTACAAGCTACAGTGCACTCAAAGCAGCCGCTACCGTATATGCAGCAGGCCTAGCCCAAACACTTGCAGCAAAGGGCATCAGAGTTAACACCATAGCGCCGGGACCCATCTTCTTTGAAGATGGACCATGGGATAAAATTAAACAAGGGATGCCAGAGTTTTACGAAAACACAGTCAAAGACCAACCAAGCGGACGAATGGGCTCAGCAGAAGAGGTAGCAAACGTAGCTGCTTTCCTCTGCAGTCCAGCAGCTTCATGGGTAACTGGGGCGAATATCGTAGTGGACGGCGGTTACACGAAGAGAATCGAATTCTAGGAGCAAAAAATGCCTGAAGATAAGCCTGAGAGAGTAGACGCGTACCTCGTAGCTGGTGGAAGATTTCACGACATTGACTATGCAAGGCTTGAGTTACTTAAGCTCCTTAGCGAGCACCCCTATATACGCGTCAAAGTAGGGTCTGATTATGAAGACACAGCGTCAATAACCTCAGCATCAATGCTCATCTCCTACACATGCGATATTCGACCCTCCGAGAATGCACAAATAGGCATCCGAGATTGGGTTAATGATGGAGGAAGATGGCTAGCGCTCCACGGAACAAATTCTGCATTAGATTTTGATCCTCCTAACCCGGTAGGCTCTCCAAGATGTTTCCCGATCTGGGCGGAACTATTGGGAAGCCAGTTTATCTCACACCCTCCAATAGCTCCGTTTCCAGTTCAGCTCGCAGATCCAGATCACTGGTTAGTTGAAGGAATAGAGCCTTTTGAAACAGATGATGAACTTTATTTATGCGAATATCACGATAGGGATAGCTTGCATCCGCTTATGCAAACAGAATGGCAAGGCGAAACGCCAGGCTTCGTTGATTCAGACTGGACAGACTGTGACCCAGTTCATCTGATCATGTACCTCAAATCTCATGGGAATGGAAAGATTCTTTACAATAACCTCGGACACTGCCGAGGGCACTGGGACATGACTGAAGCCGTGAAGTATTACCCTCAAATCGAAAGGTGCTCATGGGAGATACCTCAATACCATGAACTATTACGCAGGGGAATACGGTGGGCATTAGGCGAAGAAGGTTAACTTCGATTAGTGATCGACCGATATCAAGATAAACTACAAGATAAGAACTGAACGGAGTTTCAATGGCTACCAAAGAACAAACAAAGATTTCAAAAGAAGTCCTCTTTGATCTGCACCGCCGGATGGTAAGAATCCGACTGCTCGAAGAAGCAGCAGGGCAACTAGCATCAGAAGCTCGAATACCCGGCTTTATCCACCTATATGTTGGCGAAGAAGCGGTAGCCGCAGGAGGATGCGTAGCACTTAAAGACGAAGATCAAATCTCCTCCACTCACCGAGGTCATGGACATTTGGTAGCTAAAGGCGGCGAATTTAAACCAATGATGGCAGAGTTCATGGGCAAAGCAACCGGTTATTGTAAAGGAAAAGGCGGATCCATGCACATATCTGACCTTGACCTAGGAATGCTAGGCGCAAACGGAATCGTAGGAGCCGGCGTACCTATTGCTGTAGGAGCAGCTTTCGCAAATAAATACAGAAATAACGGACTTGTTACTATGTCATTCTTCGGAGATGGATCCACCAATATTGGTGCATTCCACGAAGCAGCCAACATGGCCTGCGCCCTGCACCTTCCAATAGTCTTCATGTGCGAAAACAATGAGTACGCAGAATACACAGCGCGTGAGAGAGTAATGGCAATTACTGATGTTGCTGATAGAGCTGCAGCTTATGGAATGCCTGGAGTCATAGTCGATGGAATGGACGTAGTTGCTGTATACGAAGCTGCACGAGTCGCTGTTGCCAGAGCTCGCAACGGAGAAGGTCCGTCAATGATCGAATGTAAAACCTACAGATACTATGACCACGCAGGAGTCAGCGGATTGGGAAGAACATACCGATCGGATGAGGAAGTCCAAGAATGGATGGAACGAGACCCAATCAAACTCTTTGAAGCCCAGCTTGCAAAAGCAAAAGTAATGAGCGAAGAAGAAGCCAAAGAAATCCATGCTGGTATACAGGCAGAGATTGATGAAGCAATAGAATTCGCTGAAAACAGTCCTCTTCCTGATCCGGAAGTAGACATGCTAACAGACGTGTACACGGAGGTATCATAAAATGGCAGTGACAGAGACAGAACAACGCATCATTAGATACAACGATGCCTTCAACGAAACCCTCGCAGAACTTCTACGCGAAGACCCAGATATATTCATAGCCGGCGAAGATGTTGGACGATACGGGGGTGTCTTTCAATCATTCGCAAACCTAAATGCAGAATTCGGGGACGAACGAGTTGTAGATACACCTATTGCAGAACAAGCAATCATAGGTCTGGGAATAGGAGCTGCAGCCGTAGGACTCCGACCCATCGTCGATCTCATGTTTATGGACTTTGTCATGGTATCAATGGACCAGATAGCAAACCAAGCTGCAAAAATGAAATACATGTTTGGTGGTAAGGCAAAGCTACCACTAACTATTACGACTACAGGTGGAGCCGGATTAGGTGCAGCAGCGCAGCACAGCCAAAGCCTTGAAGCATGGCTCATTCACGTACCAGGGCTAAAAGTTGTCTACCCATCCAACCCATATGATCTCAAAGGCCTATTAGTATCATGTGTTCGCGACGATAACCCAACAATATTTACGCTTCACAAAGCCATGTTGGGTTCAAAAGGTCACGTACCTGAGGGGCTCTATGAAATACCACTAGGGGAAGCGAATGTCGTGCGAGAAGGAACCGATGCGACCATAGTAGCGATTGGGAAAATGGTTTCCGAAGCTGAGAAGGCAGCTTCTACTCTTGCAGAAGAGGGAATTGAGGTGGAGATCATTGACCCTCGAACGCTACTTCCCTTTGATATGGATACCGTTATCCAATCGGCCAAGAAAACTAACAGGATCGTCATTGTGCATGAAGCTGTTAAAAATGGTGGCATAGGGGCAGAAATTTCAGCCCAGATCCAAGAGCAAGCATTTGATTATCTCGATGCTCCTGTTACAAGAGTTGCTGCACCCTTCGCACCAGTTCCCTTTAGCCCGGCTTTGGAGCAGTCGTATGTACCTAACGCTGAAAGCATTGCAAAAGGCGTAAGAGACGTTCTTCATAGAAATATTTAAAACACATCGTGGCAACCGTTGGGATTATTGCAAGCCCATCCGCAGGAAAAGATGTGCGAAGGCTTGTAGGGCATGCCGGCTCAACCGGCGACGTTGATAAGATCGCTGTCATTCGGCGCGCAGCTTTGGGAATCATTGAATCAAATGTAGACCGGCTCCTGTACCTTGATGACACCCGACACCTCATTCAACGCGCTCTCGAAGGAATCCCGCATGGAAATGTACAGGTTGAAGCAATCAATCAAGCTGTTATGGGAACTGGTAGAGATTCAGAAAAAGCTGC
>DBHP01000023.1:8743-10115 GCA_002295705.1 Candidatus Neomicrothrix sp. UBA825
TGGCCTGATATTCCACTGCTGCCACTATCTGTAGGAACAAACAACGTCTTCCCATTCAACGTGGAAGCAACTGTTGGAGGTATAGCGGCAGGGCTTGTAGCAAAGGGAATAGTGCCCTTTGATGAAGTAGCAGAGCAAGCCAAGGTAATAAATGTTGAATACGATAATGCTGAAACCGACCTCGCACTGGTTGACCTAGTGCTGGTTACAGGCGATTTTATAGGAAGTAGAGCAATCTGGGACGTAAGTAACCTCCAAGAAGGAATATTCGCTATTGCCGAATCCGCTACTGTAGGGCTTTCATCAATAGCAGCAACACTTGAGATAATAAAGCGAAATGAAAATGCAGCAATACATGTCATAATGGGGGAGGGGAATACTGCAGTGAGAGCTCCTATCGCTCCAGGCACATATGAGACAATTCCAGTGAAAGAATACAAAAGAGTAAATCTCGAAGAGAGAGTAACCATGAAAGGTCCTGGTGTTCTAGCTTTCGATGGTGAACGGGACCGAGTGTTACAAGAGGATGAAACGATAGTTGTGTCAGTATCAAAAGAAGGTCCTTGGGTTATAAATACTCATAGAGCGCTGGATTTGGCTAACATAAAGAAACACTTCATTAGTTTCACTTAGGAGAGCCATGGCCACAAGAATCCTTATGCCAAAACTTGGACTCACCATGACTGAGGGGACTATCACAGAGTGGGTCGTTGACGCTGGAGAAAAAGTTGAAAAAGGCAGCGTTGTCATGCTCATTGAGACTGACAAGGTGGAGGCAGAGGTTGAAGCCGATGCTGACGGCATCGTTCAATACGTGGCAAACGTCGGAGATACTCTCGAACCCGGAGAAGTCGTTGGATGGCTTCTTGCAGAGGAAGAGAAGACCGAAGAAGAAAACGAAGAAGAGCCTCCAGTTGAAGAAACAGTTCAAGAAACAGTTGAGGAGCAAATCCCATCAAACCACGAGATTGACACTAGTGAACCTGAGCTGAGCGAGAAGCAGAATGTTGAAGAAAGCGTTCCGCAGCAAGAGTCTGAAGAATCGCAGAGTTCTGACCGGTTACTAGCTTCCCCGAATGCCAAGCGTGTCGCTAAGGAAAAGGGAATTGACCTTCAACAAGTTCCGGGATCAGGTCCGAGCGGACGAATAACTTCTGAAGATGTTAATGCAATACAAGGTTCCGTGCCTGCTTCAAGTAATGGTCGAATACTGGCGTCCCCTAATGCAAAACGTGTAGCTAAAGAAAAAGGGATAGATCTTAAGACCTTAATCGGAACAGGGCCAGGGGGAAGAATCACCTCAGAAGATGTAATCGCGGCACCCAACTTAGAAGTGCAAGCACCTTCAGGGGAGCCAGAAGTAGAAACGGTA
>DBHP01000032.1:0-533 GCA_002295705.1 Candidatus Neomicrothrix sp. UBA825
CACTGAATGTGCTGATGGTGCTGCTTTTTAACCTGATTAGTGTCCTTCCCGGTGGTTTACGTGTGACAATGATTGAGGAGGAGACTGTGCGTCCTTCTCCACCGCGCCGCCGGAGACGCATTCCTAGGCAATAAGTAGGACTCTTTCTTTGAACGAGGTTATTTTGATTTCTGAACGGTATCGTAGAATTCCGAAAGTGTACAAAGGGCCTATAGCTCAGTTGGTTAGAGCGCACCCCTGATAAGGGTGAGGTCGTTGGTTCAACTC
Source organism: Candidatus Neomicrothrix sp. UBA825 (assembly GCA_002295705.1). Classification (GTDB taxonomy): domain Bacteria; phylum Actinomycetota; class Acidimicrobiia; order Acidimicrobiales; family UBA8592; genus UBA8592. The sequence continues at coordinate 268 of DBHP01000032.1, forward strand.
CAACTAGGCCCACTGACAACATTGGACTTGACAACCAGCGGTAAGTTTCAAAGAATTGTTTCTAACATATGAGTCAGGAGAGTTATGAGACAACTGATTAGGGTTTTAATAGCATTAGTCGGCGCAGTTGCAATCTCCATTATTGTGAAATCAAAAGAAGCTGGAAATGTCCCATTGCAAAGTGGTGGATGGCGAGATTTAGAAACTGATTAAAGCGTAATTATCATGATAGGCATTCTTGGTTTGGGAGCAGTCGGCTCACAACT
>DBHP01000032.1:918-1470 GCA_002295705.1 Candidatus Neomicrothrix sp. UBA825
CCCGATAGAAAAAAAGTTTCGCATTTAATGACTCGAAAAAATTTAATTAACTTTTGTGATAACAATGAAAAATTAGAAGATCAGAATATTCAACTCTTAGTCATATCTTGTTCTTCTGGCCATCATTTACAAACAGCACAACGAGCGATTAAAAACGGAATTTCTGTCATATCAACATCAAACAAAATCAGTGATGTTGTAGGGCTATTGAAACTAGAAGACTCAGCAAAAGAGAAGGGTGCAATGATCGTGGCAGGTGCAGCGTTTGCGCCAGGGTTAACTTGTGCGTTGGTGGACTTCGCCTCAAAGGAACTTGACTCTGTAGACGAAATTCATGTAGCTAAAGATGGTACAGGTGGGCCTTCATGTGCAAAGCAGCATCACAGAGCTATGAAGAGGCCATCAATTGAATGGTGTGACGGTCAATGGGTTCGGCGGCCTGGGGGTTCTGGTCGGGAACTCGTTTGGTTTCCTGAACCGATCGCTGGAGCAGATTGTTATAGGGCAGCGTTACCTGATCCGATACTATTGCAGCAATCATTTCCATCAGCT
>DBHP01000032.1:1867-2941 GCA_002295705.1 Candidatus Neomicrothrix sp. UBA825
CCACATCGTGATGGGGGAGTTGGAGCTGTGCGTGTTGAAATTCGAGGACGATTAGAAAATCACAGAGTTACAAAAGTAATAGGAGCAGTTAGTTCCCCATCAACTGCGACAGCGATCGTAACACAGGTATTATGCGAAATGTTTGTGAAGAAAGAACTTAATACTCAAATTGGAGGCGTTGCTTCAGTATGCGATTCAACTGTTTTTTTACAAAACATAAAGAAAAGAGGAATTCGTGTCGTTGAGTTTGATGGAATTCCTGAAGAAAAGAGCTAATTATTTAAGAGAGTTAGTAAATCATCATGAATTAACCCGTTTGTTGCAACCCATCCAATCTTGTCCTTAAGCTCAGTCTTTCCATCCCATGAGGAGATTCGACCCCCACTTTCTGGAATTATCGTCAACATAGGAGCCACATCATACGTATACAGCGGAGGATCAATCATCGCTTCAATACGACCAGTAGCCACAAGAAAGTAGCCGTAACCATCACCCCAGGTTCTTGTCTTTGCTCCACTTGCAGCAATTTTCAAAAGGGAACTTTCTGGCCACCATGGAACGTCGAAGCTACTGGAAGAAATACAACTATTTGAGATATGTTCAACTGAAGAAACTGAAGTATTTGGTTGCGAACTGGAAACTCCAATACCTCTTCCGGCTGCTATAAATTCATCAAGTGCAGGAAGATGAATAATCCCAATGGCTGGACCGGAATCATCAAACATCGCTAAGAGTGAGCTAAAAAGAGGAACACCTCTAGCAAATGATGCAGTCCCATCAATGGGATCAATGATCCACTGACGTGATGTCTTTCCAGAAAAATTTTCTGACTCTTCGCCAATAATTGTGTCATCCGGAAATTCTTTACTTATCGTTGTTCGCAAATATTCTTCAACAGCTTTGTCAGCATCTGTTACTTCAGTGTTGTCAGATTTAATATCAACCTTTAAGTCATGCGATTGAAACCAATCAAGAGTTAAATTTGCTGCCTCAGCAGCAATCAACTTTGCGAATTGAAAGACATCATTGTCAACTGGTACTTGCATTACTCACAACTCTACTTTCTAACCATTT
>DBHP01000032.1:3325-6269 GCA_002295705.1 Candidatus Neomicrothrix sp. UBA825
CTAGGAATAATTTCAGCAGAAATATGCTTGATATAGATGTTAACGGGATCAGCAAAAGGAATATTTGCGAAAATCTCTTTAAAAGAACCAAAAGCTTCGAATCCTCGATGGGCGACCAGAAAAAGGTCAGATTCAGGGTTTTCGTCCACCATTGCTAACAATCCACCGGGTTTTATGGGGAGAAGATATTTCAAACTACTTACTCTTTCTGCACGATCAGGGTCAGATAGATTTATCTTTCGAATAACACGCTCATACCTATCTTTTGTGCGAAATGTTCCCTCTGGAAAAATAACCAGAGCGTCAGAGCCTAAATTATTAGCCAACTTCTTTACACCAGCTATCTCTTGTTCACTATTCTTTGACCCTCGATTTACAAACTGATTAGGTAAACGGTTTCCATAAATATCTAAAGAAGGCGAGAGTTGTAGATCCGATTTCAAAACATGTCGCGGGATTGTATTTTCGGAGTATTTCCCTATCAAAATTGTTGGAATCAACGCATCAAAGAAACTACTGTGCTGCGCCGCAATGATGAATGGACCATTTCCAAACGAAATAGCATCTGGAAATTCAACTTTCGTACGCAGAAATACTTTAGCACCGCCCAAAATAGAAGCTACCCAGAGATATTGAACTAAAGCATGAACGCGTTGAGACCTGTCTGATGAGATTCTGTAGCCAAACATGGTTACAACCCAAAGGATCAACGCGATTAGAACACCAAACAATTCCATAATTAAGTACCAAAAAAACATAAGCGCAAGACGAACATGACGATCCGGCTTATCTCCAAATACAAAAAGGAATATTCCTATAAGAATTGATCCAACAATATAAAGTCCAGCTACTCCAATTGCGATAGGCAATAAACCGATTGTAAAAGACCTCCTCACAAAGGAATGAGAATGAACGAAGTTAAGCATGCTAAAAATATATGACCGAATTTATGCTTTTAGCCAAATGCTCCATTTTCACGCAGATCGGAGATACGACTCCTATCATATTCAAGGATTTCTGTGAGAACCTGTTCGGTGTGTTCACCGACATCTGGCGCTTTTGTCGGAACCGGTTGTTCTTCCCCGATTATCTTTACCGGAAGTGGAAGTTGTTCAGCTCCAAGGTCATCAACTGAATAAAAGGGAAGACGATGCTGAAACTGAGGGTCACTGGGAGCGGTTTTAGCGTTATAAACAGGTGCAATAGGCGTATTTTCCTCTTCGCTAAATTTAAGCCATTCATTCGTAGATTTACTTTTAAATATTTCTTTGAGTTCAATATGGAGCTCCCGATTTCCTTTTGCATGGTCTGCATACTTTGAACCAGGCCACTCTTCAAAGAGCTCCGGTCTTCCTATGCCTTCACAAAAGTTCTTCCAAAAAGCTTGCTCTGATGCCATAAACAAAACATGACCGTCGCTTGATTCATAGATTTGGTAGCGAACGCCCTCCCACATACCTGCCAGACCTGGTGGTCTTCGTTCGAAGTCGTCAGCTGGGTTGCCAGTAACCTCAGTTTCAGATCGCTCATATGCTTTCCAAGTTTCAATCCGGTACCAGTCCATATACGCCGCAGCATCGGATTGAGCTAATTCCATTTGGCATCCTTTACCTGTTTCACGTGCACGTGTAATTCCTGCCAACAAGGCAAATGCACCAAGCATTGGGCCAACGTTAATTCCCACGTTTGGCATATCGCGAGGAATCCTCGTGAAGCCTTCCTCATCAACTACGGGATTAATTAATCCAGCCCACGTATCATATGCTATTCCATGACTAGGCATATTCTGATAGGGGCCTGAGGATCCATACCCAGATAAGGTACAAAAGACAATCTTAGGATTTATCTCTTTCAGGACATCAAACCCAAGCCCAAGTTTTTCTAAAGTTCCGGGCCTCATTGCCTCGACAACAGCATCTGCTGAAGAGACTAATTCTTTATAAATTTTTAACCCATCATCATTCTTAAGATTTAATGCAATGCTTCGCTTCCCTCTATGTGTGTGCAAATGCAAGAGAGAAACCCCATCAATTATTGGCCAAGTCATCTGACGAATGTAATCACCTTGCGGTGGTTCAACTTTGATTACGTCTGCTCCTAAATCTGAAAAGAATGTTGATATTAGACCAGGCCCTAAAAGAGAACTTTCAATTATCCGAACACCTGACAGCAGTTGGGTGGTACTCATTCAATCAAATCCTTACGGTACTCTATATCAAAGGAATACTTTATATTCCGCCCTTCTATCATCACACACCCAAGGTAACAGCACCACTCAATGCAGCGGTGAAAGGAATAAATATGCTGCGAGAACTGAAAGAAGAAGACCAAGAAGCACTACTGGCTTTAAACAATGCCTCAACTCCGGCTGTGAACCCTCTTTCGTTAGAAGAATTAAAAGGTATCTTATCCCTAGCTGAAAAATGTTGGGTAGAAGAAATAGATAGAGAGCTTGCAGCAGCACTGATTATAATTGGCCCAGACCAGAGATACGCAAGTGACAATTACACGTGGCTAGAGACACAATTTTCTAATTATTGCTACGTAGACCGAATAATGGTTACTGAAAATCATAAACGAAAAGGATTAGGTAACAAGCTCTACCGAGAACTTGAAAAGCATGCTGAGCGCAAAGGTGCACACATGCTTCTCTGTGAAGTAAACCTCGAACCCCCGAACCCGCAGTCCATCGCATTTCATACCCGATTGGACTGGGAACCCTTTTTTGAACGAGAACACAGTCCTGGCAAAAAAGTTCAATATTTTAAAAAGAACATAACCCCTGTTCAGGGATAACATTCTTAAAATCGCTGATTAAGCAATGTCGCTCTTACTTTTACTCCAGCTACCGTTTAAGTATGTCAATTTTTGAAAATGACGCAAAGAGCTCAACAACTACATCTACTTTCGGGGTTTCAAAGAGAGAAAGCCACAATTCAGATCC
>DBHP01000051.1:0-2519 GCA_002295705.1 Candidatus Neomicrothrix sp. UBA825
AGAACGCCAATAAAGGGAATGAGAGCAATCATCTCAGATCGCATGCAGTCTTCACTACAAGAAATGGCTCAACTTACTCTAACCATGGATGTAAATATGGGTCGAGTAGTTGAGTTGCGCGAACAATTGAAGGATATCGGGTCTGAAGAACTAGGAGCAGTTCCCGGCTATACCGATTTTGTTATAGCTGCTGTAGCACAGGCCCTCGTCCTGCACCCTGCAGCAAATAGCCAAATTGATGGCAACGATATCGTTGAACTAAACCAGATTAATGTCGGAATGGCGGTAGCAGTACCCGACGGGTTAGTCGTCCCAGTCGTTCATGGAGCTGACCAACTAGAACTTGCAGAGATAGCTATGGAAACAAGCCGACTCGCAGAAGCAGCGAGAAACAAGAAGCTATCTCTAGCCGAGATGGAAGGCGGAACTTTCTCAGTCACAGCGCTTGGAATGTATGGTGTTGATGCATTTACACCAATAATAAATCCACCAAATTCGGGAATACTGGGCGTGGGAAGAATCCGAGATGACGTTGATTGGGATGGCGATACCCCTGTCAAAGTAAAGCGCATGACTATCAGCCTCACTTGGGACCACAGAGTATTAGATGGAGCTCCTGCCGCAGAATTCGGTGCAACTATTAAAAGCTTCCTAGAGCAACCTCTTAGATTACTTGCTTAACGAAGCGGCTCATGTCCCGCTTAAAGCTTGAATTATGGGAGCCACATCATCTATTGCTGCTCCACCGAAGGTAATGTAATTGATTCCAAATTCCTCACGACGCTGCTGGATTTTCTCGATTACCTCACCGGTTTGACCTATTAGACAATGTGGGTGATTCAGTATTTCAGATGACGATAAATTAAAGAGTTTTGCGAATTCATTTGCAACAACATCGCTATGATCGGTCACCACAGTGAAATAAGCCGCTATTTCAATCTCTATTTCTGAGAATCGATCACCGGCACCCGCTTTGATCCACTCAAGTTTTTGAAAGGTTCCTTCACTAGTTCCGCTACCAACACCCTCTGGACCAATTTTGCCAGCGCTGTTGTTAAAGTTAATCGAAACGATATCTGCATGTTCTCCAGCAATTCCCAAAATTCGTTTAGCGCCTCCTCCAATCATCACAGGAGGCATCTTTTTAGGGGTCGGCGCACCAGAAAATCCTGACGCTTTGATGTATTCTCCATCAAGGTTTATCTGATCTCCGCTGTAATGTTGCCGAATCAGGTCCAGTGTTTCGACCATTTTATTTATTCGTTTACCAGGAGACATCATTTGAATCCCCATTGCTTCATATTCGCTTTGAATCCAACCGGCCCCTAAACCGAGTTCAAGCCTTCCTTCGCTAAACCAATCTATAGTTGCCACCTCTTTGGCGAGAACCACTGGCTCGTGGTAATCGCAACATAGTACCCGACAGCCAATACGAATAGAATCAGTTGCTTCTGCAGCAACTGTCATAGCTGGAAGAGCCGCTAGATTTTGCAAGGGATGATTCGCAGCCTCTAAAGCTGGCCCTTCTCCGACGTAATGGTCAGCAAGATGGAAACTGCTAAATCCAAGGTCCTCAGTTTTTTTGGCTAGCTCGCGCCAATCGGAAGGAGATGAGGACGAGTAGGCCTGTAGACCAAAGCGGAAAGGCTTCGTCATAGGATGCGTACCTCGCCAGTGCTTCCATTAACCTCTATTTCAGTACCATCCGTTATTCTTTTAGTTCCATCGGTAACGGAGATCACGCATGGGAGACCTAATTCTCGACTCACAATAACGGCGTGGCTTCTTTGACCCCCCACATCAACAACTACAGCTCCAGCAGTTAAGAAAAGCGGAGTCCATGACGGGTCAGTTAGCGGAGCGACAAGAATATCGCCTGGCTCAAGTGCATATGGGTCTGTTGGATCAAGAATGACTCTAGCGGTGCCTGTCACAGTACCTGGGCTGCCAGCGACTCCAACAAGGACAGAGCCAGTTTCGGCACTATCTACAGCAGCAGACCCAAGCTTCTTATATTGCGAGAGGGGAGGAACAACCCCATCTTTGATGAAAAACGGTGGCTCAAGAGTTTTTAGCTCTTCGTACATAGCAAAACGATCCTCAAGGATTTCCCTCATCGATGATGGGTCAGCGACATAGGATTCCAACTCGCTATCAGTAAGCATATAGATATGTTTGGCTTCACTTAGGTAGCCGTCCTCAATGGCTCTTTCCCCAAGCGCTTCAAAAGCGACTCGGATTTCATTAACAACACGAATATAGTTCGCTTTAGATCGCTCTTGAAAAGCCATAATATTTCCAGCCACAAGTGCAGCCTCAAACTGGCCAGAGAGTTCATCATTCCCTAATTTCTCTAACTCCGAGCGCACGTACGCAATAGTTTCAACTCGACTCTCTGCCATCTTCTGGTGACGACCAGAAGGGTTTTCATCATCATGTTGTAAGCGAATCCTATCAAGAAGAGCTAAAGCTATTGATGGCTTTGTTTCCCAAGAATCTGCAATGATTTCATATTCATT
>DBHP01000051.1:2902-10552 GCA_002295705.1 Candidatus Neomicrothrix sp. UBA825
TCGGCATCCGCATCATCAGATGCTTGCAACCTATCCAAAAGAGTCTCGATCCCTTTATCAAATTCTGAAGATAAGTATTCAGATGACCGTATAGCCCGAGAAAGATCCCATAGGAAATACGATGGTGCTGCGGAGTCGACATCACCAAGTCCTGTGATGCACCGCATGGGAATAGTTGAATCGCCTATAGCATCACCAACTGCGCCAAGTATGCCCGGTGCAACCCCAGAACTCGATGCAGCAACACAATGGGTATTGTAGGTCTCAATAAGCCACGGTTGAAAAGTACGGGCATGAGCGACAATTTCGCTCATTGAGAGAGCTTCTAAGTCTGGCCGGTTAGTCCTCAAAGCGATAGTCTTATCTCTAGCCTCATCTACCTCGGGCCATTCAGTAACGGTCATAACCCAACCCATATGTGCCAGAATTCCTTCGGTAAGGTCTTCATTCACATCATCAGGGTGCTCAACGTACGCTGGAACATCGGGGTGATCCCCAAAAAATGCTAGATCTAGACCCTCAATAGTGACTGCAGGGTTCCGAACTCCCTGCATCCGTACGTTAGCTAAATTGATATAGAAAAAACCACCAAAGAAGCCACCAACCTCGGGACGAATATCTGACATTTCGCCTTCGGTGAAATAACCTTGACGGATATAGCCATCTCTCCACCCGATAATAGTGCCGTTATCCCATGTAAAAGTTTGGCCTAACGGACTCGCAGGGGGAGCTAAAACTTCGCCCGCATTCGCTCTCGTGTAATGGGGCCAACGCTCGCTCGGCTCCCAGTCACAAAACCAGTATTCATCCATAATGTCCTCCGAAAAGCTGAAATCTCTACGAAAGTAATCCGTCTATTAATCTTTTGCGAATTCACAAGGAACCTTTTAGCTAATCATCTTCCTTTCAAGTTTTTCCTATCAGATTTGAGCATCTATCCTTGACAAAGACTGTGAGGAAGGAAACAACATGCTTGATATCGCAATGGCACTGAGATTGAAAGGTATCGCCTCAAACGAGCACATAGCTGAAATAACAGGAAAAGGGCAGTCAGATGTTGATGATGTCCTAAACATGATGCAAGAAAAGTCATATGCGCAGGAGACCCCAAGAGGACTTCGCCTTTTGCCCGAGGGGAAAGAGTGGACCGACGCCCTTTTGGATGAAGAAAGGGCAGGAATTGATTCCGACAGAGCTGAGGAAATCTATGAAGACTTTTGTAGCCAAAATGATTCCTTCAAACAGCTAGTTACTGACTGGCAAATAAAGATCATTGACGGTGAACAACAGCTCAATGACCATACGGATGAAGCCTATGACCAAGAAATTATCAACCGCTTAGTTGAACTTGACCAGACCGTCGCTCCTATATTTCAAGGCGCAGCGGACTTGGCGCCACGATTAGAGCGTTACCTTGCAAGATTTTCAAATGCTCTATCTGAACTCCAGTCAGGGGATCACTCCTTCCTTGCAGCCCCTTTGAAAGATAGCTATCACACTATTTGGTTTGAAATGCATGAAGAACTAATACTCTTATGCGGAAGAAATAGAGCAGATGAGGCAGCCGCTGGTCGAGGAGCATGACCTTTAGAGGCAGAAGAGCTGATCTCATGCTCGGGGCGTACCAATGGTACGCAAGGCGTGCGGCAATTCACCCCAAGAGTAAAACTGGTAGGAAATTCTCAGCTTTTGGTGAGGGATCAATAATGTGCTTCCCACCAGCAGCATTATTCGGCGAACACGCCATTAAGGTCGGGCGAGATACAATGATCGGGCCCTATGTTTCCCTTAGTGCAGGAATGGCACCTACACAGGAATTGCTATCAGACAGAATTGTAGAGATCGGGGATCGCGTTCTGATAGGAAGGAATTCGAGCATTGTGGGCCATTTCCACATTGTTATCGAAGACGATGTTTTTTTCGGGCCAAACGTGTACGTCACAGACCAGAATCACGCATTTGACGATCTTCAAACGCCAATCGGTAAACAGAGCATGCCAGAGGAGCCAGTTCGCATAGGCGCAGGTTCATGGATAGGCACTAACAGCGTGGTGCTACCTGGAGTGACTATAGGGAAGCATGTCGCCATCGGAGCTGGGTCAGTTGTTACAACTGACTTGCCAGATAATTCGGTAGCAGTAGGATCCCCCGCAAGAGTGATTCAACAATTTTGACGGCGCCTAACAAATTATCTAGGTTATGGAAAAGGGAGGCACAGCATGACTTCTCAAGCAGTTGAAGCATTACAAAAAATCCATATTGAAGTTGAAAAAGTCATCAGCGCAATGAATCAAAGCGACTGGGGACTACAAAGCTTATGTGAAGGGTGGCGCGTACAAGAAGTCTTCGCGCACATGTCATCAAACATGAAAGAAGCAATAAATCCAACACCTCCACCTGAGACGCCACAAGAACCCATGAAAGCTGAAGAAGCAATGGAAGCATTAGTAGCGCCAAGGAGAGACTGGACAGCACAAGAGTTACTTGACGAATATGCAAAATATCTCAACGATTGGATTGGATGGCTAGGGGCTCTGCAAGAAGAGCCAACGGCTTCAATGGAGGTCCCATTAGCAGATCTTGGAACATACCCGATGCACATGATGGCAAACGCATTTGCCTTCGATCATTATTGCCATCTATACATTGATATTCTCTCCCCAGAAGGGCCCCTTTCTGCGAATTTAGATGAAGCGTCCGACGATATGGTTCGACCTGGAATTGAATGGATGATTGCTGGCATGCCACAAATGCAACCCACCGAGCTAGCGGCCGTTGTCACAGAACCATTGGAATTGGAACTAACTGGCCCAGGTGGTGGCACATGGACTGTTCAACCAGCTGGTGATGACGGGCTTATTTCAATAGCGCCAAGAGCTAATTTAGGGGCAAGTGCAACTGTTGCTTCAACAGCACATAATTTCGTATCATGGGGAACAAAACGATCTGATTGGCGAACAACTTGCGTCATTGACGGAGATGAGAATTACGCAGCCACCGTACTGGACACTATAAATATTATTTAATTATAAGGAAAAGGGTGGTGGAGTAAATTGACCGCTATTAGCGCTCATCCCGCCATCAACTGGCAAGTGGGCTCCGGTGATGAAAGAGGCTTTTGAAGACAAAAGGAAGCTGTGGGCTGCTGCAACTTCTGAAGCATTTCCCCAACGTTGAAGAGGGATTCTTCTTTTCATATCATCGTACGGTTCGCCCTCAAACCTAGTTGTCATCCCAGTCTCTGTAGGGCCAGGGCATACAGCATTGATTCGTATTCCCTTTGCAGCTAAATCCATTGAAGTACTTCGAACCAGATTAATGACCGCAGCTTTAGAAGTGTTATATACCCACATGCCAGGATCACCACGCATACCCGAAGTTGATGCCGTTACGGTTATCGCAGACCCTGGACGCATAGCAGAGGCGCATTCTCTGATACCTAGAATCACTGCTCTAACATTAACGTCCATTACTTCATCAAAAAACTCCATATCTCCATCAAAGAGATTAATGCGTCCAGCCATACCCGCATTCAAGACAGCACCATCAAGATGCCCAAATTCACTTACCGCTGTTTCAACCGCTAATGCATTATGAGCTAGATCGGAAACACTTCCTGCTACGCACCGCATCTTATCAATATCTTTAGCCCACGAGAAATCAGCTGTAGGTAGGTCAGATCCAACAACACAGCCGCCCTCACGTAGTATTTCTTGCGCCGCAGCTTTTCCGATGCCCGACGCAGCACCGGTAATCCAAATTGCTCTGTCTTCATGAAGATTAGTCATAACTGTGACGGTAATCTGAAATTTGAAGAGCCGCTAATGTTTGTTCCAAAACATATCTAGCTCGCTCCTCATAGTCAGGAAAGTTTTCCCGAAGAACCTTTGACCTAGTCTCAATTGAGAAAGGAATACCTGTATCAAACAATGATTCAAACTTCAGTGCATCCAATCTGCCTTGTGAAGGAATAAGTCGGTTATCTAATGCATCGGTGATTAATTCCGGATCACTCCAACCAACGGGTTGAGCGGTGCCATCACACCATTGTACATATGGAAATAAGTTAGGGTCACAAGTCTCTATTTCCTTAAATCTTGTTCCTGATCGAACAACGTGAAGCAAGTCAAGCAAAATTCCAATATTGTGCGCATCAACCAGTTCAATAACCTTCAAAGCGTCCGAAAGGCTCTTAACGGCCGTGAATTTCATAAACTCAAGACAAATGGTGATATTTCCTGCTTCTGCTAATGAACACAAATGTGAAAGTTGATCGGCAGTTTCTTCAGGAGAGTGTAGTGAGGAAACAACAAGAACGTTCTTAGCTCCTACCTCGCATGCTGCTTCAATAAGAGCCTTACCTTTCTCAAGGCCTTTCCCGAGTCGGATAACTTCCATGTCAACTGCTACAATGCCCCAGTCATCAATTCTCTTCCTAACCTCTTGAGATGTAGTGGATGACCATGATTCCTGATCAAACCACACCCCTGTTGCTTGCCATCCTGCGGTTGCTGTGACCTCAACAAATCGTGACGGGTCTGTCATTAATTCCGGAATAACGCCCGCAGCTAAAGAGAGTAATCTTGAAGAGGCCATATTCTATTTAATCACCCTACATATAAAGCTAGAAATCCTTATTCCACTTTGCGTGCAAACGGAAATTGACCAAGAATGAACAGGTAACATATAACGACCAGAGGGGAATTTATGGAACTTGAAGGACAGGTCGCGTTAATTAGCGGAGGAACCCGAGGAATCGGTAGGGGCATCGCAGAAGCCTTTATTGCTGAAGGCGCCAACGTTGTGATAAATGGAAGAAGCGCTGATAAAGGAGCTCAAGCGATTGAGGAAATGAATGCTGGAACTCAAGCGCACTTCATTGCCGGTGACGTCACTAGTCAAGAAGTTTGCGAAGGACTAGTTGACCAAACTGTTGAACATTATGGGAAAATAGATATTCTTGTCCCAAATGCTGGTGGCGGAACAATCGAAGGTGAAGAGCCCTCTCCACTTGTAGATTTATCAGAAGAAAACTGGCAATTTGTTCTCAACTGGAATCTCAACCATCCCATGTGGCTAATGCGGCGGGCACTTAAATATATGATTCCACAAGAGCACGGAAGAATAATGTCAGTCTCATCAATGTATGGGAAAGTCGTACTCGCAACGCAAGCCCCTTATTGCACAACGAAGCACGCTCTAAATGGACTAACAAAAGTTGTTGCGCAAGAAGTGGGAACGTTAGGGATTACTGTAAACGCATTATGTCCCGGAGGTATTCTTACAGACATCATGCAAGAGCAAGGTCCCGCTGCAGCAGAACAATTAGGTCTTTCATTCGAGGATTTCTTGACGATGATGCAAGCTCCATCAGCAATTAAGCGAATGAATACCGTCGAGGACTGTGCACTCGTTGCAGTCCTGCTCGCTTCAGAAGCTGGGGCAGGAATTACAGGATCACTAATCAGCATTGACGGCGGCCAGTCGCCTTACTAAGGAGAGAATTATGGGAAAACTAGATGGAAAAGTCGCTGCTATCACAGCAAGCACAAGAAGCATAGGACGAGCAATTGCTGAGGCTTACCTCGCTGAGGGAGCCAAAGTAGTCGTTAGTGGCCGATCCGAAGAGAAAGGCGCAGCAGCTCTTGAAGAAATGAATGCTGGCGACAATGCAATATTTATCTCCTGCGATGCATCAAAACAAAGCGACGTCGAGGGATTAATAGATGGCACAGTCAATCATTTCGGTAAAATAGACATAGCTGTTCTCAATGCTGGTGGAATACTTAATGCAGCACCAGTAGCCGAAATGACAGATGAATCGTGGGAATACACGTTGAACCTAAATCTCAATCACACTTTCTGGGGAATGAGAAAAGCATTGCAACACATGCTTCCACAAGAAGATGGACGAATCATAGCCATCTCTTCCGTTGAAGGAAAAATGCGAACCGAAACTGTAAGCCACTACGTAGCAACAAAACATGCGATTAATGGCCTTGTGAAAACAGCGGCCCATGAAGTTGGACCAACAGGCGTAACCGTTAACGCGATACTTCCAGGATTTGTCAAAACAGACCTCTTCTATGAATCTGCACCCCAGACTGCTGAAGCACTTGGAATGGACAGCTTGGACGAAGTCGCAGACATGTACTCACAAGCCGCAGCGATTAAAAAACCGAATACCGTTGAACAAGTTGCTGCAGTCGCGGTCATGTTAGCTCGAGATGAAGCAAGAAACTTCACCGCATGCCTCTTTCCAGTCGACGGCGGAACGATGCCATATTAAACATGGTTCTTCAAAAATTTAATAATTAGATAACGAATGATCAGGTAGAGGTAGATGTTTAAACTCGGGCCGCCAAAGCAGATAGCATACGCTGTACCTGACGCATTTGAAGCTGCGAAAAGATGGGCAAAAGATTTCGGTGCCGGCCCCTTTTTCATATCAGAACATATACCGGTAACGGATGTGAGCTATCGCGGATCACCGTCTTCGTTTGATCACACATCAGCTTATGGGCAATGGGGTGACATCATGGTTGAACTTGTCCAAGACCACGGGACAGGACCCTCAGTGGTAAGAGACCTTTACGATGCTGATGAAAGCGGATTACATCATCTTGCCTATTTCGTTGAAGATATTGATCTCACTACTAGATCTCTAATTGATCTCGGCTTCGAATTAGGGATGACAGCTAAGGCTGGCCCAACAACCTTCAACATGATTGACGCCACCGAACTACTGGGTCACTTCATAGAGCTCTACGAACCGAATGAATCATTGATAGGTTTCTACACACGAGTGAAGAAAGCCTCAATAAATTGGAATGGAGAAAAACCGGTTCGGACACGCTAATACGAAAGAGCTGCCTCAAATTAATAAGGGCTTACTTTGGCGACATAGGTTTTACCAGCCTTATCGAAAATCGTTTGTCTGTTAGGATCATTCTTCAGCCACCATAGAGAAATTCCGCAAACCCCGAGATAGGCAACAGTTCCTACAAAAGGGATTATGGAAAGAAGTCCGGGAGCGTATCGTCTTCCCGCAACAGAACCCGCAGGTGGGCACTGTCCCGTTGAAGCCTCTACAACTCGAAATCGGAAAAGCATTTTTCCAGGAGTTGCACCTTTTAAGGTAACGAAAGCAATTTCATAAATGGCAACGACAAAGATAGACATCAGGGTTATTGCAGAAACACTGTTTGCGCCAAAGGCAAGTGCCACGAGGAAAAGAATGATTCCGGTTACCACACTATCCATGAACCTGGCTGCGAAACGTGGGAAGAGAACCTCTCCACCGATTACCCCATCACTCCACTCGGAACCATTCCAGAAGCGTTTTGTGTCAAGGGGATCTCCCTCTGCGTGATACCAACCGGGTTGCTCAGTGTACATAATTTTCCTTTGGGTAAATTTACTCTCTAATTGTGCCAGAATCCCTGGTCAGAATCTACGATCCGTAGGGGTCATCTGTCACCTTTCGATATGTGGCATAACGGGAGTACCACCAGAAATACGTCTGTTGGCCTGCTCCAAAGCTTGCTGCCCATAATGCTTGTGCGGAAGTATCCAAAAGATATCTTGCCTAATCTCATCAAGAATGATTTCAGCAACTTCATCGGGCGTGAGGTTTTCTTTACCCTCACT
>DBHP01000114.1 GCA_002295705.1 Candidatus Neomicrothrix sp. UBA825
CTGAGAGGTCCCATGAATGCTCCTGCGGGCTCGCCTGAAAATACCGGAGATGGCCTGCAGATGGCTATGAATGTTGGGGCGAAACTAGGGAACATGCGAAATGCTTGGTGGGTTCCAGTGGTCAAAGTGCCAGGAGAGATGCAATACGGTCACGAATCAGTCCGCCTCATACTCTTAGAACGAACTCGCCCCCATTCATTTATGATCAACCAGTACGGCAAGCGATTCACAAACGAAGCAGGTAATTACAATGCTATGGGGGGCGCGTTCCACGCATTTGACCCGCAGAAATTTGAATACCCCAACAACCCGTGCTGGCTTGTCTTTGACC
Source organism: Candidatus Neomicrothrix sp. UBA825 (assembly GCA_002295705.1). Taxonomy (GTDB): domain Bacteria; phylum Actinomycetota; class Acidimicrobiia; order Acidimicrobiales; family UBA8592; genus UBA8592. Next base: position 332 of record DBHP01000114.1, read on the forward strand.
ATAAGCATAAAATGTCATACGACGTGGCAGGGTGCCCTGCCGGAGATGATGCTCCGGATTGGATGGTAAAAGCAGAAACAGTCGAAAAACTTGCAAGCTTAATAAGTGTTGACTCGGATACATTTAAATCAACCTTTGAACGTTTCAATGAATTCGCACTTAAAGGGGAAGACCCAGATTTCAAAAGAGGACAAAGCGCTTATGACACTTTTAATGGTGATCAGTCACAAGAAGGAATAAGCGCAACACTCCAGCCTCTTGCAACCCCGCCATACTATGCCATCAAGGTTGAAGGTGGGGCACTTGGGACGAATGGAGGGCCTAAAACAGATGCTAATTGTCGCGTGCTCTCGCTAAATGGAGGGGTCATAAATGGCCTTTATGCTGCAGGGAATGCGATGGCTGCACCAACGGGAATGGTTTACGGTGGGGCCGGCGGAACAATCGGGCCAGCCATGACATTTGGCTACATAGCTGGAATTTCGGCAGCTAATCGGTAGATCCTTGCTTTATCCTTTGTGATATAGCTCGTTGAGCCTCGCGATCTGCTTCTCGTTGAGCTAACTGGCGACGCTTATCAACAAGATTCTTTCGCCTAGCCAAAGCTAATTCCACCTTTGCCTTCCCATTCCTAAAGTACATTGAAAGCGGAATCAACGTGAGGCCTTTTTGGTCAACTTGAGCCTGCAACTTGAAGATCTCTTTCTTATGTAAAAGAAGTTTCTTTGGTCGGTCTGGTTCGTGAGAAAAGCTAGGACTTGAATGGTCATATTTGCTGATATGACAGGAATTCAGCCAAATTTCTCCGTCATGTATCCTGCAAAAAGCCTCTGCCAGTTGAGCTTGACTATTACGTAATGATTTAACTTCACTTCCCTGCAAAACCATGCCAGCTTCAATTGTGTCAAAAATTTCAAACTCTCTCTTTGCCTGACGATTCGTTGCAACAATACGCTTCCCTGAATTACTCATGATGACCTGAGGCTAGCGCCAATACTGGCCTTACGTCGGGAAGCGAGCTATTTACTCACCATATCTCATACAAAAGTTTGCTGTAGCATATAGGAATGCTCGTTCTAACCGAAGACATTAAAATCCAAATAATTAAACATGCTATTGATGAATTGCCGAACGAAGCATGTGGACTCTTTTCTGCAAATACTGGTTCGAGTACTATTGCGTGCTTTTATCCGATGGAAAATGTCGCAAATTCAGAAATAATCTATCAATTAGACCCATTGGAAATGATGAAAGTGGAGGGCATTGCTGATGCCGAGGAAAAGCAAATTATTGGAGTAATGCATAGTCATACGCATACCGCTGCGTATCCATCTCCTACAGATGTCAGGGATGCGACAGATTTTGACCCTTTAGGAACATGGCATTACTTAATAGTTTCGTTGCAAGAAAGTGAGCCTGAAATCAGGAGTTTTCGAATCAAGAATGAAGAAATAACCGAAGAAGAAATTAGCTTCATTAGTTCCTGAGACCGATGTCGCAGTGTTGAATTGCAAAACAGACGTCATAATTAGGTATGGCAGTTCACCAATCAATCCTTGATCTTATCGGGAACACACCTGTAGTAGATGTATCAAAACTTAGCCCGAATCCTGCTGTCAAAATCTTCGCCAAGTTAGAGAATCAAAACCCTGCAGGGTCAGTTAAGGACCGCATCGCTAAATCAATGGTTTTGCAAGCTGAACAAGAGGGGTTACTTAAACCTGGAAGTATCTTAATTGAACCTTCATCTGGTAACACGGGTATTGCGCTTGCGATGATTGCATCCATGCGTAATTACCAACTTAAAATTGTTTTACCCCACAATGTTTCAATTGAAAGGAAACAACTACTGGAAGTATGGGGCGCTGAGATTATTCCCTCCTCTGGAGAATTAGGATCCAATGGCGCAGTGAAACTTGCCCAAGAACTAGCGCAGCAAAACCCCGATTGGGTATTTCTGTACCAATATGGCAATGAGTCTAATCCCCAAGTTCACTATGAAACGACAGGCCCAGAAATCTTGAATGATGTTCCAGATATAACTCACTTCGTAGCAGGGTTAGGAACTTCCGGAACACTCATGGGTGTAGGAACTTTTCTGCGCGAACATAAGAAGGAGATACAAATTCTTGCAGTCGAACCGCCATCCGGAGAAATAGTTCAAGGACTAAGAAGCCTTGATGACGGTTTTATACCTCCAGTCTTCGAAAATTGGAAAGGGCTGGAAGTTCTCAATGGGAAAAGAATAGTCAGGCCGCAAGAATCAATACGTTACACAAGGCAATTAGCAAACGAATGCGGAATCTTTTCTGGCATCTCCTCAGGGGCGGCTCTTGCGGGAGCAATTAGAGTTGCCGAACAGATAGAAACAGGAGTTATCGTTTTCATTGTTTGCGATGGAGGTTGGAAATACCTCTCCACTGGAGCATGGTCTGGTGATTTAGACGATGTCGCCAACTCTATTGAATCAATAATTTACTTCTAGAAAATATGGGATCTGCTAATCAACTCTCTAAATAATCCTCAAAATGCCTCTACGATTAGATACGTGTCAAGTAACCAGTCAATAGGAATTTTTGATTCGGGTTTCGGTGGGCTTACTGTCGCTAGAGCGATAATAGACCTGTTGCCATCTGAGGACGTTGTCTACTTTGGTGACACTTCAAGATATCCCTATGGGCCTCGACCCTTAGAAGAAGTTAAATCTTACTCACAACAAATATCCGATTACCTAATTGCAGAACACGATGTGAAAATGATCGTAATAGCTTG
>DBHP01000101.1:0-1584 GCA_002295705.1 Candidatus Neomicrothrix sp. UBA825
CGCTCGTTGGCAAGCTGGAACACTCTTCCGAGCAACCTGGGATGATGCCAGAACACTCCTAATAGGATTACTAATCCTCCTTCCATCAGCATTCTTCCTCACAAACCGACTACGTATCCTTCAACTAGGAGACGAAACAGCAATCACGATCGGTTCCAAAATTGAACGTGATCGCCTAGCTCTCCTTGCCGTAGCTTCTCTACTCGCAGCCCTCGCGGTCTCAGTCGTGGGACCCCTTGGATTCGTCGCTTTGATAGTTCCTCAAGCTGCAAGACTTCTAGTCGGTTCCATCACTGGGGGAGTATTAATATTCACAGCATTACTTGGTGGCTTCTTTCTATTAGGAGCTGACTTGATAGCGCAACGCCTCTTTGCCCCAGTCATGCTTCCAGCTGGTGTAATTACCGCAACATTCGGAGGCCCATATTTCCTTTATTTACTAGCGAGGTATAACCGTGCAAACTAACCCAAATACAACATCATCATTCAGCGGACAAGATCTTCACTTGTCATACGGAGGTCCAATGATCGTAGAGGGGTTGACAGTAACTATCCCCACGCAAGAAATAACAGCCATTATCGGACCAAACGGTTGTGGTAAATCTACACTGCTGAAAGCACTTGCTAGGATACTCATCCCCGAACAGGGCAAAGTAGAGGTTAATGAAGTAGATGTTCACTCTCAATCAACTAAAGAAACTGCTCGCCAATTAGGTCTTTTGCCTCAAAATCCACGTTCGCCTGATGGAATTACTGTTTCGGATCTCATACAAAGGGGGCGTTACCCGCACCAAGGTATTTTTCGCCAATGGTCGCGTGAGGATGAAACATCTGTCAACAAGGCATTAATGTTAACCGGACTAACTAATTTCTCAGATAGACCAATAGACGAACTTTCAGGCGGGCAACGTCAGCGAGTCTGGATAGCGATGCTACTCGCCCAAGAAACCCCAATAATGTTGCTTGACGAACCCACTACTCATCTAGATATCGCTCATCAAATTGAAGTACTTGATCTTTTGAAGGAATTAACCGAACAACATAACAGAACTATTGTCATGGTCCTTCATGACATAAATCTTGCAGTCCGATATGCAGACAATCTTATCGCCATGCGTGATGGAAAAATAAAAACTGCTGGGAAACCCCACAATGTCGTAACAGTGCAAATGATCCAAGACGTCTTTTCCATCAAAACCCAAATACTTCAAGACCCTATCTCAGGATCCCCCCTATGCATTCCAGTGATCAAAAACACATAACAGCGTTCTTTTCAATGGATCTTTATGTCTTGTTCATATAATCTCATTTCTCTAACAAATGAATCAGTAATTAGGTAAAAGTGAAATTAAGAGAAATCAGAAAACTCATTACATTGCGAAACAGGACTAAAGAAGTAATTCAGACGGTTGAGCATTCACGAGAAATAGCAAAGAAAAAAATACCCCGCGCGGTATGGGATTTCATAGATGGCGGAGCCGGTGCGGAACACGCAATCACAGCCAACAGGGATTCGCTCAATAAAGTACTCTTCCAACCTAAATATTTAGTTGATGTTTCGGAACCAGACACCTCACTAACAAT
>DBHP01000101.1:1999-6717 GCA_002295705.1 Candidatus Neomicrothrix sp. UBA825
CGAGCAGCAAACGAGTTAGGAGCAGTGTTCTGTTTGAGTACTGGCTCCGGAAACTCAATTGAACAGGTCGCGGAACAATCCGAAGGTCGACTCTGGTTTCAGTTATATCTTTGGAAAAGTCAGGAAGTTATTGATTCTTTAATACAAAGAGCTCAGTATTCAGGGTATGAAGCGTTGATAGTTACTGTTGACGTTCCTGTTGTTGGGAAAAGAGAACGAGATTTGCGGAATGGAATGTCGCTACCCGTAACAATCAGACCTGGTCAATACTTACACTATCTTTCTAGACCCAGATGGTTATTCGGGATAGTTAAAAACCCGGCAATAACATTTGGAAATTTGACTGATATCACGTCCGGAGATGATGCGAGCTCAATAGGGCAATACGTCAATAATGAATTAAATGATCCATCAAAAACATGGAATGATTTGAAACGAATACGAAATCATTGGAACGGGCCACTTCTGGTCAAGGGAATTATGCATCCTGATGATGCAAAAACAGCTGAAGGAATAGGCGTTGATGGAATCATTGTCTCCAATCATGGTGGTCGGCAATTTAGCAGTGTTCCAGGAATAGCAACTGTGTTCCCTCAAATCAGAAACGCAGTCTCAGACAGGGTAGAAATTTTCTATGATGGAGGGATCAGACGGGGAGAAGATATCGTCAAAGCACATGCTCTCGGAGCAACAGCAGCCTGCTCTGGACGATGCTGGTTTTGGGGATTAGCCGCAAACGGAGAACAAGGAGTCACAGACGTATTAGAAATCCTCAATCAGGAAACAAAAGACACATTGTCATTGATTGGAGAACGCAAACTGAGCGATGTTGGAGCACATAACTTACACCAACCCTCATAACGATATCGATCACGTATCCTCCGCTCTGTCACACCGCAGATCTACCATCAAAGTATGTTGAATCCTGGAATCGACAAACTATTTAAAAAGCTATTGACCTCAGATCAGAAACGGTACGCTTTCGAAGATCTCCAAGCAGAAATGCTAAAGCGGGAAGAAGAACAAAATCAGCGGCTCAGAACAAGCGTCGGTAACCTCCCAGGATTACCTTGGTATAAATTGCCTGAGTAAATCGTCTTTTTTCTTGAAATTCAAATGTAAGTTACAATCCAGTCGTGGGGAAGTTACACGATAAAAGCCCCAGAAAATCTGGGTCGATAACAACAGGCATCGTAGTTTTAGTTTTGTCTGGCTTCCAGATTGTTTTTAGCGTAATCAAGGAAGATAAAAGGGAAAGTTGGTTCACCACTGCCCCATTACCCGATGACACAGATAGTACCTCACCCTTTCAAGTGACACGCTATGAAAGGCAATACTAGATCATGTTCCAGATTAAGAAGCGAAGCCGCACCGTACAAGCTTGGGTTTTCAGCACCATTAGCATTTTGGGAATCATCGTAGCATTTTGGTTTGGATACGAATCAAAGCCTCAGGAAACAAAAAGCTATTTTGCAACAGCCACAATCTATGAGGATGGAAGTACATTCATCCGAGAAATCATCGACACAGACTTTGCCGGTAATGACCAACGAGGCATCTACCGAGACATCCCAGATGTAGAAAGCATTGATTACGTCTATTCCCCATACGCCCCCGACCTTAAAAGGATCCTAAACCGACAAGAAATTTCTCAATTTGGTGGGAGGTGTTTCATAGGGCAACGATGGACATGTCTGCGTATTGGGAACGCAAACGTTGATAATTATGGACTGCATCGTTACATCATTGACTATCAACTAATACCGGGAATCCTGTTAGGAGAAAATCAATGCGGATTATCCGGTGACACAATCTGTTGGAATGCAATACCGGAAAGGTGGGAATGGGACATCAAATCCGCAACCATTCAAATTCAATATCCCTACATTCTCAACAATATTACCTGTGGATACGTTCAAGGAAGACAAGCCTCAAGCAACTCGGTATGTGACATAACACAATCTGAGAACATCGTCACCGTAACTGCAAGAAATATTACCGACAGAACAGGGTTATTTGTCGCTGCTCAAAGAACAAGCAGCCCTGTCACAACGAACGCAGATTTCCTTTCACCGCCAAAAGCCCCAACCAAAAATGATGGAAGATATCCCTTCTGGAACAACATTACCACTGTCATTCTTGGCTTAATCCTTGCAATACTCGGCAAAGTGGCAACAACACGTCTCCTGCTTTACAGGGGAAGAGACATTGTCCGAAGCGGAGGGGCAACAGAAGCTGCTTTCGCCGAAACCAATAAAGGACCAACTAAATCACTCAGTAACGCAGAAATGAACAAGCTTGCCACTCTCAGTGTTGTACCGCCAGACAATATAACTCCATACCATGGGGCAATTCTTATTAACGAAGAAGTCACTCGAGAAGCTAAACAGGCATGGTTTCTGCAACACGTTGCAGATGGAAAGGTCAAAATACTAAATACTGGAGGGTCTCGCTTTAAATACGTTTCATCCGATCCACCAGACTCACAACCATTAATTGATATTTTTGGGGCAGATGCTGCTGAGACCCAACCAACATTAGATGTCAAAGAACGTGAAGCTCATACAAAAACTCTTAGAACGATGAGTGATTTTGAGACTGGATGGCTCACACTCGGAATCGAACTTAAAGAATGGCATGAACACTCTGATCTTTGGTTTCATAAAAAAGCTGCTTTCGGACCAAATCTAGGTGCAGGAATTTCTATGCTCCTACTTTTCGCTCTTGCAGTAATTATCGGATTCACCTCCACGGTAATTGGGCTACTTTTTTGTGTTATCTACGGAGCGTTCATTGCATATGTGTATAGAGGTTGGGAACTCGCTGTCCGTTCACCCAAAGGGTCCGGGCTATGGATTCAGATACAAGGATTCAAGAAATTTATCAAAACATCCGAAGCAAAACATGTTGAACAGGCCGCTAAAGCTGGAACGCTCAGACTATACACGGCATGGGCAGTTGCCTTAGGTGAAATTAAACATTGGAATAATACCCTAAATAGTTACAAACAAAACAGAGCAGTTCTCGATGATGGCTACGATGACGTATTCTTCTTTGTTGCAGCAGCGCATGCCTTCGATAAACAAATACCCGTCAATTTTGGTGGAGATATCGGATTTATCGGCGACTTTGGTGGAGGCGGCGGCGACGGCGGCGGTGGTGGCGGCGGTGGCGGCGGTGGCGGCTGGTAACAAAAATTTTCAGAACAGTCACAAACCACTACAGTACAGATAAGAAACTATGAGTATCACCGAAAACAATCTCACTGCCGAAGAGTTACGCGAACGCTACAAGATCGAGCGAGATAAACGCGTACGAAATGACGGCCCAGACCAATACCAAGAACCAACGGGCCGTTTCGCCCACCTCCTTGAAGACCCTTACACAACAATTCAGGAAAGACCCCCCCGCACTGACGAAACAACCGTTGCGATAATTGGCGGTGGTTTCGCAGGACTATGCACAGGAGCACGACTCAAAGCTGCGGGCATTCACGACATCACAATTATCGAGAGCGGTGGGGATTTTGGCGGAGTCTGGTACTGGAACCGTTACCCCGGAGCAATGTGCGACACCGCAGCAATGGTATACCTTCCACTCCTCGAAGAGACAAACTACTTCCCTTCAGAGAAATATGTACAAGGCTATGAAATACATGAGCACGCCAAACGCATCGCCACAACGTTTGATCTCTACGAAGGGGCACTCTTTTCCACTAGCGTCACCGAAGCACGATGGGATGAAAACAGCAAACGATGGATAATCAAAACTGATCGGGGAGATGAACTCAAAGCGCAGTTCCTTTCTATGGGAACAGGACCCATCTCAAAACCAAAACTTCCAGGAATTACTGGCATAGAAAACTTCAAAGGCCACATGTTTCACACTGCCCGATGGGACTACGATTACACCGGAGGAGACCGAACTGGTCAACTCATGGAAGGCCTATCAGATAAAAGAGTAGGGATCATTGGAACTGGCGCAACAGCCGTCCAATGCATACCCCACCTTTCAGCCGCCGCCGGTGACCTCTATGTGTTTCAACGAACACCCTCATCAATAGATGAACGAAACAACCGCCCTCTCACAGATGATGATTTCAATGACCTCCAACCCGGATGGCAACGAGAATGGCTCATGAATTTCGCAACGCTCCAATCGGGAGGAATCGCTGACAAAGACCTCGTCAAAGACGGATGGACAGACATCGCTATACGCATTCGAGACCGCATCATCAGCAAAATTCAAGACACCCCAGGAGCGAGCCTTGACGATGTCTGGATTGAAGCATTCAGCGAATCCGATGATGAAAAGATGAACGAAATACGGGCCCGAGTCAACACCATCGTCGCCGATGACGAAGCAGCTGAGGCGCTCAAACCCTGGTACCGGCAACTATGCAAACGTCCATGCTTCCATGATGAATACCTCCAATCATTTAACAATCCCTCAACACACCTCATTGACACAGACGGGAAAGGGATTGAGCGTATTGATGAAACCGGCGTATGGGCAAACGGCAAACACTACGATCTCGATTGCATTATTCTTGCATCTGGATTTGAAGTCCACATTGTCCACACCGCACACTACGAAACATATGGTAAATCCGGTGAAAGCCTCAGTGAACACTGGAGTGAAGGTATGAAAAGTCTTCACGGTATAAACATTCACGGGTTTCCTAACCTGTTCATACTCGGGTTAGCCCAAGGAGGAAA
>DBHP01000101.1:7105-16163 GCA_002295705.1 Candidatus Neomicrothrix sp. UBA825
AATGTCTAGATGCGGGGCACGAAACTCTTGAACCTACTCTTGAAGCTGAAACACAATGGGTGAATAGCTTAGAGGTCCAAGATCGTGGTTTTCTCGCTAACTGCACACCTGGCTATTACAATAACGAAGGACACACGACAACCGGCCGTGACCTTTTCAGTTCAGCACGCTACCCGGAAGGATCTGTAGCATTCTTTAACTATCTGAAGGAATGGGTTGAAAGTGAAAACTTTGATGGCCTTACGTTCACATAAATGCTGAGTTACGCTGATCCACCTCTGATTCTGCGTAACGTTTTCCCAAATATACAACAGGTGCAGGATCTCCTATCAACCCATGCCCCATACACTCCACTAGGTGGTTGGTATAACCCTGGAGCTGATCCTCACGCGAAAACTCGTCCCATGTGGTTCCAAAATGACTGGGTTCACGACACATATGTCGCAGAGGGGTCAGAAATATTTCTTGATAACGACACATACATTGATCAGTCAAAAGCCTTCTATAACGCAGATATCATAGAACCTCACAGCGTTTACGTGAATATCATGGCCGCAATAAACGATGGTGGCCCAGCTCATACAGATAATTCACGATTCCACGGACGTGAACGAGCGAATACCCCCATGTGGCTATTACGAGCAATGACGTGGTCTCACCTTTTCAACGCATATGAAATCGTTCAAGCAACAGCTATTTGGTGGCTTGACGATGTGGAGGGGGGAGGATTGTTGTACTGGCCCGACGGCCCAGATCATCCACCAACAGAACACGTCGGAGATATGAAAAATACTGCACTCTTGGGAGATAATCATGGAATGTTCCATCAAGTAGGACCGGTTGGCCCTTTTGATAACGGAACAGTTCTCGTAACTCCCTCAGCGCAACTTCTCCCCACACGTGAAAATACTTGGGTTGTAACCGACCATGATGAAAAGGTTTATGAGGCGCCACTCAATGCGTATCGAGTATCTGTTTTATGGAAAGCAAATGTCTATACAAACACTGAAGAGCAAAAACATAAGCAAGCAAATCCGCTATCCATAGAGGATGTCATAACGATCTTTAATGCTGACTTGGAAGAACACGATCATGTACTTCGGCTTAGCAAAGAAAACATTGAAGATAAAAGCACTATTACAGAGATGGCAAAAATTTACCCTGAACCAAAACCAATAAATACATTACCGTCTGTCTTTGAAACCATTAGGCAATAACGGTTTTAGTTATCTCTTCCAGGTTGGGTAACCGGTGGATCTCCCGGCTCCAAACCTTTTGGGATGGATGAAAGATCAGGGTTTTCAATAAATTCCATTGAACCATAATCAAAAACCCACACATCTATATATGTTTCAGTATTTGGAAACCACCGCCAACCACACGACTCTATAAGTGCCTCACAGCGTGCCCCCACATTCTCAAATTCTTCTTTGAGTAACCAGTGAGAACCATCGGAACTTAATTCCCACAAATCAACAGTCACGTTTTTTTGATAGTCGTATCCGTACCCACATTCTGTACTTAACGCCTTACATCGTGCAGCGGACTCACCAGATTCACCAACAATTATCCGATCGTTCTCTTGCGATTCATTAGATGAAGAATTTGAACACCCAATCAACGCAACAAAAATTATTAACCCTAAGAAGATAAATTTAAATTTCTTTAGTCTTTTATTTAACATACGTTATCTCATCAAATTTTTTGAAAGCTGCTCATGCCAGCAGGTATATATGGTTTGACGGCTGCGTCTCCCATTTTGTTCCCGACTGATAATTTTCCCAACAACAAAGATTGTTATCTAGCTTTTGCTCCGCCACCGACACGAAGAATTTCACCACTCACCCAACTCGCTGCATCTGAGGCTAAATACAGGCAGGCAGCACCAATATCTTGAGGTGTCCCTAACCGACCTAATGGAATATTCCATTCGTCTAATATCTCATCCAACTGGTTTTCATCTTTGCCAATAGCTTTCATCATTACTTCAGTCGGAATGGCCCCAGGAGCGACAGCGTTTACTCGAATGTCCGGAGCTAATTCAGCAGATAAGGTCCATGTCAAAGAATTCGTGCCAGCCTTTGACGCACCATAATGCCCGCTTCCAGGAACTGGTCCCGAACCCGCTCCAGAAGTGATATTAATAATTGATCCCTTCGTCATGTATTTCGCCGCTGTTACGCACCCGACATAGATTGATGTGAGATTCAAGGCCACTGTGCGATCCCACTCTTCACGAGGTAATTCTGACAATGGCATCCTCATCGGCGATCCCCCCGCATTATTCACCCATGTTGTTAATTTCCCATATTCTGAAATCGTAGCTTTCGCTAGATCTTCCATAGCGTCATTATCGGTCACATCTGTAGTGACAGCTATGGCAGAACCACCTGATTCATTAATTTCTGTCGCAACACGATCTATTTCTTGAGTTCTTCGAGCAGCAACAACAACTGAAGCACCTGCTTCGGAAAAGGATTTAGCGATACCTTCACCGATCCCACGTCCTGCACCAGTGATCACTGCGACATGATCGGACATGTCAAAAAGTTGAGGAGTAGTTTTTCGGCTCACTATTTTCCTCCTTACATCGATTCAAAAGTGTCGGTCTCAAATTTTTTAATTTCCCGCTCTGAAGTAGCCCAACCACCCATAGCTTTTCGAAAAGCATCTACGTGCGCAGTCCCGAAATGGTTCGTCAATGCTTGTTCATTTTCCCACATTTCGAACACACGCAATACATTATTATCCAAAGGGTCAGGGTAGAAGATGTACTCGTAACATCCTTCTTCCTGATGCGTGGCTTGCATAACTGTTTTACATGCCGCCATCACGTCATCAGTAACTCCAGCATCAAGCCTGAACGAACCCGCAATCACTATCATCTCTGTACCTCTTTCTTTGCTTATGTATTGATTGTATTTTCAGGAGACACATATGGGTTATTTTGCATCAAACCGCAATGCATTACCCCTGCTTTCATAACACCAACAATACGGTCATGGTCCTGCAAGACACGAACATCAATTGATGGGTCTCCATCAACAATTACAAGGTCGGCATATTTTCCATCCTCAAGCGTCCCGACCATTCCCGCAGTATTCGCTGCGGCTCCGCCGTCTCGCGTTGCACATAGCAACGCTTCGACATCTGACATTCCGAACAAGTCAACGAAGTACTCTAAATCTTTAGCGTTCGTTCCATGAGGCGTGATATTTAAACCGTAATCTCCTCCGACTAAAACGCGAACATTACTTTCCCGAAGTCTTTTAACAGAAGCGATCGTTTCATCAACCTCGCGCTGGTACCCGCGCTGTTCCATGGCGTCACGAGGTAGTCCTAATTGGGCTCCCTTATCAAGCAACGAAACCTCCCACGCTATGCCCGGTCCAACAAAAATTCGGTGACGTTCAGCTTCCAGCATGGCAACAGCTTCTTCGTCAAGATAGTTAGCGTGGCCAATAATATCGACTCCGAACCGCACTGCTTGCTTCACGGCCGCTGCTGAACGTGAATGACACACCACCCGCATGCCCCTGATGTGGGCTTCGCTAACAGCAGCATCAACTTCTTCGTCGCTGTATGTTAAAACACCAGGAGGAGCATACTCATTGAGCGCTTCCCCATCTAAGAAAATCTTCACAATATCGCATTGCTTTTTGGCTAACGAACGAACGGCTTTCCGAATAGCCCAAGGACCATCAGCAATGATCTTCTTAGAATCATCACCGCCGAAGGTTCCATCAGCGTTACTTCCAGTTGACCCCAGATCACGATCAGAGGCTGCAAGTCGCGGACCGCACACCCTGCCCTCGTTAATAGCATCACGTAACGGGACGTCTAAACCTTGAGCCGATCCAAAACTAATTGCAGAGGTGAAGCCAGACCCTAGCAGCACACGCGCATTCTCAACCGCATCTAACATAGCAAGTGGCAATGGTTGATCATTTAACTGTTGTGGGTGCGCATTGTTATAGGAAAGATGAACATGTGATTCCGTCATACCGGGCATCACAAACTTTCCTTGCGCATCATAAACTTCCACATCCGCACCGTCATGGCGGAAATCAACTGAGGGGCCAGCGTACCTGACGAAACCATTCGTGACCCACACGGTTCCATCATCTATTACCTCTTCATCAACACCACAAAATACTCGAGCATTATGAATAAGCATCTGTTTCATGGCTCCCCCTTGATTACATCTATCTCTATGGTAGACGCAATAATTGAATTGCGTTTGCTGCGAGGCCACGATCAAAATCAGTTACGACTTTCGGTGTGTCCCAACCACCAAAATTCGTACCAAAAACCATCCTTTCCGAACCAACAGTTGAAACAACAAGATCATGTGCTGGGCCTTCTTCAAGGTGTGAATCAAACCACAACAGTTTCAGATCCTCGGCGAAAGTAGATTCAGTACCAAGGAAAGTAGCCATAGATTCAAACCGCTGTTTCAGAAAAGTAATCGCGCCGCCACCATGAGAAATACAGACATCTAGTTTTGGGTGCCTATGCATCACGCCACCAAGCACAAGAGAAGCTACAGCTATTGTCTCCTCGTAGGCATATCCAAGAATGAGATCAAGTCCAAAACGTGAAAGCCGTTCATCGGATGCCCCCCGAATTCCATTATTTGTAGCTGGATGAATCAATAAAGGAATATCTAAATCAACAACAGTTTGATAAAACACATCCAGTTTCGGATCATCTAAACAAAACCCGTAATCAGTTCCAATGTAGGCTGCAATCAAACCCAAATCATGTACAGATCGTTCTAATTCTTCGCATGCTAATTCTGGATCTTGCAAAGGTACAGATGCAGCTCCCAATAAGCGATCCTTAAATGGGTCAATGTGCTTCACCATCGCATCGTTTGATGATTTCGCAAAATCTAAAGCGTCTTCAGCATTGATATGTCCAAAGAATGAAAGCGGGTTAGGGGACAGTAACTGTAGATCTACTCCCAACGTATCCATAGCTTCCACTCGTCTTTCCGCATCCATAAAGACACTTCCCCTATACGGGACACGCATGACATAATCTCCAACCCTAAAGTCTTGCACTTTCTCACTGGAACTCAGTTCAGGGCCGTACTTACCTGCAGCTCCAAAGCTCTCTTCAAGCACCACATGGGCATGAAGATCAATCACCATTGACATCGATTATGTATCAGTCCCATACGCACTTGATACAGCGTCAAAACGGAATTTCTTATCAGCGTTATAGACAGGGCCTCTATCCTCTGACATATATAACCGGTTTTCAGATGCAATGAAGCCATCACATCCATGCAAAACCTCAACCATTGCCGCATAGTTAGGATGATCAAAATGCGCAGCCAGATTTTCAGCATCGGTCCATAACTCAAACACTTGAATATGGGTGGGTTCTGCTGGATCAGGTGCGAAGCAATACGCCAAACAACCCGCTTCATCATTTCGAGTAGCTGCCTGTACCGCAGCTGTCTTCGCAACAGTGACATCACGATCCTCTTGAGTCTCAAAAGATAGCGTCGCAGTGATAATAATCATGTTCCCTCCAAACTATTACTTGGACCGTAGCGCGTTTACGTCACTAGCGGTAGTTAGCTCGCTAATGGGCGTCCAAACAGCTTTGTATCATGCCAACTAGCAAGGAAAGATTCAGCACGGTAACACGCACCAAGAAACAAACCATCTTCATGCTTCGATGATTCTGTTAAAGCATCACTAATCATTGAGGTTGCAGAAGCAATAACATCAGAGGAGGTTTCATTATCTTTTGGCCAGGCTGCAAAAATCGGACCAGCAACAGCAAGAAAATCCGGAGCAACAACAGTGCCTTTCCGTTGAAGCATCGCTAGCGCTCTCGCAGTGAACGGAATCGGCTGATGCGGAATCAACGCCTGTACTTGCAGCTTTTCGGCAGTGACGTGACTTACCGCACCCATTTTTGAACCAGCAAAGAGAATATCTGCACCTGATTGAAAGACTTTCCATGCAGGTTCCGCCTCACCGTCAGAAGATTTTACAAAATCAATACCACCCTCATCCCACTGACTTCGTATCTCTTCAGCGTCCAAACCATCACTATTGCTGATGGAACCTGAAAGGGTAGAAATGGAAACAACTTTGCCGCCCCGCTCAGCGATCAGATCCATCATCGCAGGGCCATGACTGCCAAAACCCTCAATGGACACCGTTTTATCTTCAAGTCCGCTTAATTGTTCAGCCACCACAATCGGACCAAGCGCCGTTAAATAAGTCCCTAACTGATCTGCACCCTGTTCAGAGAAACGCATAGCAGAACGGGCATCTACCTCAACCAGTTTTGCAAAAGATGATGGAGCAATGCCTTTCCCAGCATCCAAGCCTAAACTTCCAGACCCAACATCATCTCCAAGTTCAGATACAAAGTTTTCAATAGCTTCCTCTTTCTCATCAGGAGTAGCATTTATACCACCTGAGGCCCCGCCTCGTTGCATGTCAAAAGAAGCAAATGTGTACGTCATAGATCGTGCAAGGTCTTTAGCTCCGCCTTGGAGGATCTTTTTTGCACTACGAACAATCCCGAATGATGGAACATCAATCAGATCAGTTACAACAAAAGCATTGGTTGAAGATAATTTCCTTAACCCCACATTCCCATTGTGGCATGACAACACGGCGAAATGGCTAACTTTTAGAAATCTAATTAATAAGTTCGGTACGCAACAAATAACGCTAGTTCACGCAACGCATCTGATGCTTTTCCATCCAATGAAGCAGATTCCAATTCATTTAAAGCACTATCCGTTAAGTCACGAATCTCTTCCTCGATCACTCTTTCAGCTTCAGTTTCAATGATGACATTTTGGATGTCAGATATCTCCGTATCTGTAAGATCATGCGAACCAATCAATTTAAGAACCTTTAACTGTCTCTGGTCAGCTCTCTCAAAAGCTGCAGATACAAGCGATGTGGGTTTCCCTTCTCGTAAGTCATCACCAACAGGCTTACCCGTTTCCTGTTCATCGCCAAACACACCCAAAAGGTCATCGCGTAATTGGAAAGCAACTCCTACTGGTTGACCAAAATTTGTGTAAGAAACAGAGAAATCATCAAAACGACCAGCGATCGCTGCACCAAGGTGCAAAGGACGTTGAACGGAATACCGACCAGTCTTGTATTCAAGTATCCTCCGAGCGCCGTCCTGATTAAATGTTCGTGTCACCCCGGAAAGAACATCAAGGTACTGACCGATGTTGACCTCTAATCTCAATTCATTCCAGATTCCTGAAACATCTGGTGATAAGTCTCGTATCAAACCATCGGCAATAACGTGCGCAAGATCACCAACGAGAATCGCAACTGCTTCACCAAAATCCCTCGCATTACCTTTCCAAGCATTATCACCATGAAAATTGGCAAATCTCTGCCAAATGGAGGGCTCACCCCGCCGAGAGGAAGAATGATCCATCACATCATCATGCGCAAGTGCGAAAGCATGCAACATTTCAATAGCAGCAGCAGCGTCAATAGCAACTTTTGAATCAGGGTCACCTCCAGCCCCGACATGCGCCCAATGAAAAAAAGCTGGGCGAATTCTCTTCCCACCACTGAAAATCAAAGCTTCAAGAGCATCAAATGGCTCTACTAAAGAAGCATCAACTGCTACCCATTTCATGCGCTCAATATTCAAGACGTCAGTAAGTCTTCTATCTATTGGATCAACGATCTCTGAGATCGCAGAAGGGTTCCGTGTCGGATCAACCGACATGATCGATATATCCTGCATGTCTATTATGTAAAAAGCGCATGATGCGAGACTACCGTCAGAACACCATTACCATCCATTTAGATGACAGAACGCAAAAAATTAGGTTACGGTGTAAACACACAGAAATGAGGTGAAGACGGTGACCGATGTAAAAGCCAGCGAAAGTGAAGAAGGAAATAGCTCAACCGATAACGAGTTTTCATGGCCAGACCAACATGAGGTAATAGATTTTGAACAAGAACGACTTCATAGAAAGCAACGGTTAGCAGCGGGACTACGAGTTCTAGGCCGTCTTCGGTTAGCGGAGGGTGTTGCAGGCCATATCACTGTTAGAGATCCCGAATTTCCAGATCGCTTTTGGGTTAACCCGTTTGGGAAAAATTTTAAACTGATGAAAGTATCTGATCTCATTTGCGTTGATCACACAGGAGAAGTTGTTGTCGGAGATCAACCAGTAAATGCGGCTGCTTTCGCCATTCACTCTCAACTCCATGCAGCACGACCAGATGTGATAGCAGCAGCGCATTGCCATTCAATGTATGGAAGAACGTTCTCATCTTTAGGTCAACCCTTGAAGATGATTACGCAAGATGACACTATGTTTTTTAATGACGTAGCGCTGTGTTCAGCTGGAAGTGGGGCCGTTGTTCTAGATACTGCTGTTGGAAAAGCTATGGCTGAATCACTCGGTGATAAAAAAGCACTTATCCACCAAAACCATGGAATTATTACGGCAGGACAAAGCGTTGATTCTGCAGTCTGGTGGTTCGTTGCACTCGAACGGAGCTGTCAAAGCCAAATTCTCGCATTATCTGCTGGAACCCCAATAGAAATCCCTGACGATCTGGCCCAATCTGGTTATGATCAACAAGGCCATGAGCTCGCAGGCTGGTTTCAATTTCAGACATGGTGGGAAGAACTTATGCGAGACGAACCAGAATTCCTAGAGTAACGTCAGAATAATTCCGAAGAGGTTGGGCTAGAGGGGAATGTTC
This sequence comes from Candidatus Neomicrothrix sp. UBA825, assembly GCA_002295705.1. Lineage (GTDB taxonomy): Bacteria > Actinomycetota > Acidimicrobiia > Acidimicrobiales > UBA8592 > UBA8592. The sequence goes on from DBHP01000101.1 coordinate 15,841, forward strand.
TGAAATGCTCTTCAAGTTTTTTGTTCGCATCAGCGCCAAACAAAATATCGGCGACTTCTTGCAAACCCTTAGCGGATCGAACATCCTCATCTCGTGTAATTAACGCGATTTTGCTTCGGCGCCGAAGAAAATCGTCTAACTTAACAACCATTTCTGTGCTTGCTGTATTGTGAAGCTCAACCCGGAGATAATCCGAAGAATCCAAAACATCCTCGGCCATTGATGGATCTTCGCGAATATCATCAAGCATGTCGAAAGCTCTTCGTCCATATCGTCTCCACAATCGTTCCGATAAGGGCTCAGAACCTGACTGATCACTCAAG
>DBHP01000047.1:0-265 GCA_002295705.1 Candidatus Neomicrothrix sp. UBA825
TAGAAAATGATGCGAATTGTTCTGCGTGGGCTGAGCACCAAATCGGAGCAGGGGTAGGCATCGGTAATTTGCTAGTTGTTTCATTTGGAACAGGTATAGGAGCTGGATTAATCCTTGGTGGATCAATCTTCCGAGGTTCCTACGGATTAGCGGGCGAGGTTGGGCACATGACAATTGAACAGAGCGGACGCCCTTGCCCGTGCGGGAATTATGGATGTTGGGAACAATATTCCTCAGGGGCTGAGCTAAATAATCTTATTCTGAA
>DBHP01000047.1:670-2650 GCA_002295705.1 Candidatus Neomicrothrix sp. UBA825
CGGAACCTTTCTCATATCCTCGACCCCGAGATGATTATTCTTACGGGCGGAATTACCTCTATCGGAGACCCCTTGCTGAATGCGATACAACAAGCCTATTACAGAAAAGTAGGTCACAGGGATAACGGAAAGCTAACCCAAATTAAGATCGGAAGGTTTGGAAAAGAAGCCGGAGCTCTAGGAGCAGCGCTAATGGCATCAGTGCAAGAAAGAATTTATTAGAGATCTTTAATGGTTCGTGCCCTAGACGCCGGAACCGGTTACCCTGAACACATGGAGTTCAGGCGAATCACTAATTTACCCCCATATGTCTTCACGATTATCAATGACCTCAAGATTGAAGGCCGAAGAAATGGAGATGACATAATGGACTTTGGGTTTGGCAATCCTGACCTCCCATCTCCAGAGATCGCTGTCGAAAAGCTCTGTGAAGCAGCTCAAAATCCCCGCAACCATAGGTACTCCCTCAGTCGGGGTTTACCTAAATTGCGAGAGGCTATCTGCGAACTATATGAGAAGAAATTTGGGGTAAAGCTTGATCCTGAAACAGAAGCAATTAATACAATTGGTGCTAAAGAGGGACTTTCACATCTAATGTGGGCACTGGTTCAGGCAGGAGATGCAGTCCTAGTCCCTTCACCCTCATACCCAATACACCTCTATGCTCCACTTTTTGCAGGAGCGGAAGTCAGAGAAATCCCCCTATCAACAGGAACAGACTTTTTCGGTTCAATGCAAGAAAGATGGGAATATAGTTGGCCCAAACCAAAGGTCATTCTGCTATCTTTCCCGCACAACCCGACGACAACATGTGTTGATCTTGAATTCATGCAAAGAGTAGTTGACTTCGCGAAGGAAAAAGATGTCTTGTTGGTCCATGATTTCGCCTATGCTGATTTAGGTTTTGACGGTTATCAACCTCCGTCAATTCTTGAAGCAGAAGGAGCAAAAGACGTCGCAGTAGAGCTTTATTCAATGACTAAATCATTTTCAATGGCTGGCTGGCGTGTTGCCTTCATGCTGGGCAATAGCGAAGTAATCGCTGCGCTCGCCAAACTCAAATCATACTTGGACTACGGAACATTTCAGCCAATACAGATAGCAGCAACTGTCACGATGAACGAAGCAGCGGATCACCCACAACTAGTGAACAGCATATATCAAAGTCGACGAGATAGCCTTTGCGACGGTCTGAATAGGATAGGTTGGGAAATCCAGCCACCAGAAGGAACCATGTTTGTTTGGGCAAAAATACCTGAACAATATACTCATATGGGCTCAATTGAATTTGCTTCATGGCTTGTGAAAGAAGCAAAAGTCGCCACTTCGCCCGGCATAGGTTTCGGACCCGGAGGGGAAGGTTATGTCCGTTTTGCCTTAATTGAAAATGAGCAGAGGACCAATCAAGCGATCCGTCAGATTAAGAGCACCCTAACAGAACTCTGAACGCTAAATAACCCACTCCAAGCTTCGCCTGACTGCAAGTAGCCATTGTTGGTATACAAATTCATCTACTTCGGTAAGATCTGTTGGGTGGGCAGTGAATTCAACTGACCAAAGGCTATTTATCTCATCCATTGATTTCCAAAACCCATGTCCAAGTCCAGCCAGGTACGCAGCACCTAAAGCCGTTGTCTCATGTGAAGTGGGTCGCGATACATTGACCTGCAAATGTTTCGCCTGCAGTTGTAGCATCGAGTTCATCACTGAAGCCCCACCATCAACTTTAAGACTTCTAATAGATCCTCCAGTGGCTCTTCTCATGCTCTCAACCACATCACGAGTTTGAAAAACCATTGACTCAATCGCCGCCCGTGCTATCTCGCTTGGACCTGTCCCTCTTGTGATTCCTATGAGAGTGCCTCTTGCTGTGGGGTCCCACCATGGGCTACCAAGACCGGTGAAGGCTGGAACCAGAAATACCCCGCCCGTCGAATCGCTTTGGAGTGCAAGGCTTTCCAATTCTGATGCTTCTTTGAT
>DBHP01000076.1 GCA_002295705.1 Candidatus Neomicrothrix sp. UBA825
GCCGCGGGTTCTGAGAACAATTGGCAACACATTTCTTGCGCACTCGCCCACTTATTCACCCAGTCTTCCTTTTGTTGATCAGTTCCAAGAAGACGAATTGATGGAGCCATTAGGTGAGTGGTCACACTGTGAGTTTCGTGTCCGCCAGGTGTATCGTATTCACTTTCAAGTTTTAAGAATGCTTTTTCGTGCTCTTTGGTGAGTCCCATTCCTCCGAATTCGGGCTCCCATGTTATTTTGTGATAGCCAACTTCAGCTTTTCTTTGGGTCCATTTCATAGCATCCGTGATTATTGCTTTTTCTTCTTCGAATGACAGATTGTGAAAAACTGCTACGCTAAATTCACCCTGCCCCCATATAAGTTCCCTTTTCCCATCGTTATTAGAAGTCCGGAGTTTTGCATTCTCATCCAGCCATTGGCGTGCTTCTGATGTAAACGTTTCAATATCAATCATGTACTAATTATTGACCAGAAATAGATGTTTTGCTCCATCAGGACAGGAATTATTTTCTAGAAATCTAAATGAGTATTTCTGCTATTTCCTCAACGATTTCTGGCGGTTTATCCTTTGGTATTGAGACGATACCGAGCTTTACTCCTGCTTCTTCATATTCTCGTGCCTGCTTTATAGTTGCTTTCGCGTCGCCGTCGTAACGCAACATTGTCGAAATGAGAATTTCGTCTGGGTTTCTGCCCTGCTTTTCACAAGTTTTGAGAAATACGTTATGGCGCATTTTAAAGTCTTCAAGTGACATAGTTTGGGTTCCGTAGTTCCAATGGTGGGCGTATTTGACGACAGCAGGTATTGTTCTTCGTAATCCTCCACCACCTATGCAGATTGGTAGAGGATTTTGTGGTCCTTTGGGATTATTCATGGCACCATCTAACGAGTACCAGTTACCTTTGAACGTTGACCTATCTTGCTTTAGGAGTTGGGTGACTACCTCCATACCCTCTTCGAAACGTTCAAATCGGTCATCCATGGAACCTAGTTCAATTCCGTAAGCGTCACATTCTTCTTCGTTCCATCCTGCTCCGACCCCTAATTCGAGTCTTCCATTTGATGTGATGTCCAGCGTTGAGGCCATATTGGCAAGTACTGCTGGGTGGCGGTAAAGCATACCTGTCACAAGAACTCCGCCGCGTATTCTTTTTGTTTCTTGCAGAAGAGCGGTCAGCGATATCCATCCTTCGAGGCAGTCCTCGGTTGAATCCCCGAATAATGGATAGAAGTGATCGAATGTCCAACCCGATTCGAATATTTCAATTTCGTCTGCTTTTCTCCATACGTCTAAAAGCCAATCCCATGAGCAGCGTTGTGGAGCAGTACTGATTGCGTATCTCATGACGGCCTTCGAACGCCCGGGTTTCCTTCTGTCCAATCTCTCGTTAATTTTCTGAATGTGATGCGCCATCCATCTGGTGTTCTTACCAATTTGTCGTCGTATCTTCCTGCGATGATGAAATTATCGCCTCCTTCTGTCCCACGAAGGGTGTGCTGGGCATGGAGGTAACAGCGGCATGTTGCTGTATCTCCATCAATAGTTACTTGTTGGTTACTGATTATGTGTTGGGAAGCGTCTAGCGGTCCCAATGCATTGGTGACCTTCTCAACTATCGCTGGTAGCCCTTCTACGATTACGGTCATGTAATCACAAACTGCGTCTTCTGTAAAAACGGTGTCTAAGCGCTCTCTTGGCCCATGATCTAGCAGCCATGCATAAGCAATTGTTAGGTCAATTATTTCTTGACGGTCTTGCATCTCTTGAAGTTGATTATCCATGTTTCCTTTCGTCTTTTTTGAGATTAGATCATCTTTCTAGATTTGTTTAATCCGCAGGTTGCTTGCTTTGATTCGTGCTTGTGCTGTTAGGATTCACGAGCATGATCCACCAATTTGGCTCAGAAACATGCTTGTTGCTTATTGACGTACAGGTTGGTGTTGATGATGTTATTCATTGGGGTGGGTTAAACGGAAGGCGAAATAATCCAGATGCTGAACAGTGCATGTTATCTCTCCTAACTGCTTGGAGAGAGATGGAATTACCAGTTGCCTTCACCTTGCACGACAGTGTTGAGGAGAATTCTCCTTTGAAATTGGATTTACCTAGCGGTTCTTTGAAACCTGGATTCGTTATTGAAGATGATGATATTTGCGTTACTAAATCTGTGAATAGTGGCTTTGTTGGAACATCGTTGGATACGGACCTTCGGTCTATAGATGTTTCACGCCTTGTTGTTGTCGGCTTCTTTACAAATATGTGTGTTGAAACGACTGTGAGGATGGCTGGAAATATGGGATACGACACGTATTTGGTGCCTGACGGATGTGCGACTACTAACAGAATAGGGATAGACGGAGCAGACCATGATCCTGAGATTGTCCATGCTATGACTGTTGCTAATCTACATGGAGAGTTCTGCACGGCAATCAAACCGTCTGATGCTATGGGTTTGTTGAGTGCGGATGCCGCCCATTTGAATAGGGTGCAAGGAAATGAGTAGTAAAGCTTCGGGTCGATTTGGTGTTGCGTCAATGTCAAGCCGTTTGGAGCGAGTGGCTGTTAGG
>DBHP01000113.1:0-6187 GCA_002295705.1 Candidatus Neomicrothrix sp. UBA825
GGATGCGTAAGAATTTCAGAGCGCTTCATAGCCAACGATCCTCCACTACCAGAGGAACTTTCTGCAGCTCAATCGCTCATAGATCTCCACCTTGATGATGTCCTAATGAGTATTCCGGGCATTCAGTCCGCAACGAACATATATGGTGTTGCAGGGACTGTCAGTGCCACTTCAATGATTGAGCAAGGCTTATATGAGTACAATTTTGAATCGGTGCACGGACACATTATGAAAAAACAAGATATTGAAGAGGTCTTCCGGCTCCTGGCAACCGACAACCGCGAAGGGAGACTGTCAAATCCGGGCATGGAAGAAGGACGCGTTGATGTGATAGTCGGAGGCCTTTGTATATTGGCTCAAATCATGCGCAAGCTTGACTTCGAGCATATTCAAGTCTCAGAAACAGATATTCTTGACGGGTTGATACTAAGTCTAATGAAATAAACCTCCGACCGAGTCGTCCACTCCGGAGTTTGCAGACTATGGTTTCTGATACTCAATCAAAAGAATGAAAGAAGAATGAAAGTTACGCGCTTCCGACCTGCTGCTGCATCCCAAAGCAATTTGCTAAAAGGGCGACGTATCATATTGCGGCCTTTGGTAACGGAAGACTTTGCGCAATGGTCCGAGGTGAGAAGTGCAAATACAGAATGGTTAACTAAATGGGAGCCGAGTAAACCCGATGGTGCTCCAGATATTATAAGCGACAAAGTAGCGTTCACCTCGAGATGCAATGCAAGGGATAGGGAAAGGCATCTAGGCTCCGGATACGGATTTGGAATTTTCGTAGATGAGAAATTTAGTGGCGAGATCAACATATCGTCAATTCAGCGCGGGCCTTTTCAAAACTGCTATGTCGGATATTGGATTGATCACAGAAAAGCAGGTCAAGGATATACCCCAGAGGCTCTTGTAGTTCTACTGAAGTTCGCTTTTGAAATTCTGAAACTACACAGAGTCCAAGTTGCAATAATTCCGAGGAACGCAGCGAGCAGAAGAGTCGCTGAAAAGTTGAGCTTACGTAATGAAGGAGTTGCTGAAAAGTACCTTGAAATCAATGGCAAGTGGGAAGATCACATTCGCTTTGCAATTACATCTGAAGAATGGAAAGAACGTGGCGACTCTTTGCAATCCGACTGGGTTCGTTAGCTATCTGAACTAATTTTCTTTTGCAATGCAGTAACTAAGCTACGAAAGGCATCAGACTCCATGGATTTAACTTGCGGACCGACTTCATGTTGAACTGCATCAACTGAAGTGTCAATTGTTGGTAAGGATTTAAACGCTTCTTTCGTGGACCTTGTTAAATCCTTTGAATATGAAGAAGCCTTTTCTCCAATATTTTTTGCTTCTGTTACCAGCATTTCATCTGAGAACACTTCCCAAACAAGCCCCCGATTACGGGCATCTTCACTGGACAAAACTTGACCAAACAAAACCATGGCTCGCATGGTTTGTTCATTTGTTCTTGACAGGAGTCGCCATGTATGGCCTCCTCCTGGATGAATCCCTATTTCAAGAAACCTACTATCAAATCGAGCAGATTCACCGGCGAGTATCATGTCACAGGCTAAGGCCATGTTCATCCCAGCTCCAACTGCAGCGCCGTTCACAGCAGCAATAGTGGGTAAAGTTGAGTCCGCAATCCGGAGAAACCCCCGGTATATATCTTGGATATTGTCACGTTCACGAGCAGCTAGAAGATCTCCTAGATCAGCACCAGCGCAGAATGCTTTACCTGCTCCGGTGACCACTAAGCTGCCAACTTCTTCAGAGGCCTCTAATTCATCTAGGACCTCACAAATTTCATCGTTCATTTGCAGATTAATTGCATTTCTCTTATCAGGATCATTCAGTGTAAGGGTGGCGACTCCATTTGAAATATCTGTAGTTATATATCGCATCAATTCCTCCAAAGTTTCTTCTTCCATAATGCTAGAGCCAAAAGAGTTCGACTTAAACGTTCAAGAATCCTCATGAGCACATGAACCACACCACTCCGATGAACAAGACTGAGGTTCTGACCCTTTGAAGAGAATGTTTACTATTTTTCCAATTCCATCTTCAACACGGAAAAGAGCAGATTCCAACACATTCTCGGTGACGTGTTCGCTGGAGAATTCAGAGCGGTCCAAATAATACGTAGCTACCATGCGCGGAGGTACACCGAGTCGAATTGATTCAAGAAGCGCATAGAAACGCAAATCCTCGCGATGAGATGAATAGAAACCTCCAGTCTTGAAATCAACAATTACTTTTCCAGCAGTGGTCCCTAGTGGCTTACCCAAAGATAGGTCGACTTTACCCGAGAGAATAATTGACCCTTTAGCGAATTCGGCTCGAATAGGGGCTTCAAGCATAGGCCGCCATTCTTTTTTTAACGGGGGCCATGACTCAAGAAAAGCGGCTACACGGTTATTCACGTCACTTCTCAGTTGTGAACGATCACCATCTTGAAGCCCATGTAACCATGATGCAAGAGCATCGTCACCGTTAGCGCAACGTGTTAAAGCTTCATCAACCAAAGAGAGCGGCTCAACTTCGCGCTCCCAAAAGACCGAGAGTTCAATCGCCTTGTGAGAAATGAGCCCACGAGCAGTAGGGACTGACCACTCAAACTGTGATTCACGATCCGCAACGAATTGGCGCTCGCACCGCATGATCTGATTTAGGTGAAACTTTGACACAAATAATGTTTCGTCCTCAGGAATAAATTCCTGTAACCTTGAAAGCCGAATTGATAATTCTTCCTTCAGTTCGCTCTGGAGTTGCTCGCTAAATAAGGGCCTATCAGCTAACTTTGCCCCCAAATGCTCTAAAACGTTCCTCTGCGACGGGTTGAGAGCTTCGTTATCATCCACATAATTAATCTAGTCCGATAGAAAACCTCAAGTGATGATTTAGGATCTCGAAAATGTCATACCAGCGTTGCATACTAAACATATGGCGGAATCAGTATCAATCCAATTCTCAATAACTGTTAGGACTCTTGGTCGGATAGCGAAACAATTGGGGTATGTCACTCCACAATTCCGCTGCCCACCACCATCTGCGCAATATCAGCGTTCTGTTCGCCGAAATCACAATGACCTTAGTATCTCAATTGTCATAAGAGGTCGCCCATGGTTAGCTGTTCTAGCTGACATCGTAGAGGGTTTCGTCATAGCCAATGCAGAGTCGGGTCAAGGCTCAGAGATCAGGAACATATTGTGGGACACCATAGGTTGTAACGATTTACAGAAAACTGATTTTGACTTTCAAGATACGCCAGCTATTTCGTCTGCTGCTTAGCTAGAGAACGAAACCTCCATCAACAGCGATTTCTGCTCCTGTTAGATAGCTAGCTGCGTCACTCAGAAGAAACATTACTGCTTCTGCTACTTCTTCGGGCTCTCCGATTCTTCCCATGGGGGTCTTGTTCGTGAGTAGCTCCACATCGCTTGGTCCTAAACCCAAAGCCATATCTGTCGAGATAGCTCCAGGGTGCACGCTATTACATCGAACATTGAATTTAGCGAGTTGAAGAGCGATAGCTTTCGTCATTCCAGTTACTGCGAATTTGCTAGCCACATAACCAATATTTCTTTGGCCACGTAAACCGGCAACGGACGAAATATTAACTATGCTTCCAGACTCTTGATCTCTCATGATAGGTGCTATGCACTCAATACCCAGATAAGTACCTAGTTGATTGACCTTTGCCATCGCTTCAAAAGCTTCCTGTGCATCATCAAATAATGTCTTTTGAATAAAAATTCCAGCATTATTGACTAGACCGTCTATTCGTCCATGATCATCAAGTATTTTTGAGATAGTTTTCTCCCAGTCATTCTTTGAGGTCACATCCAGACGGGAGAAGGCCGAGTCTAGAGAATCAGCTGTAGCTTTAAGTTGATCCTCAATAATATCGCTGAGTATTACAGTCGCCCCTCTCTCTACAGCCATTTTGGCCTCAGTTGCACCCATACCTTTTGCTGCTCCGGTGATGAGAATTATCTTTCCGTCTAAATTACTCATTGCGCCCTTCCTTCCTTTCATAGATTATATGACCATGTTGCATAAATCTTTCTCATTGAAATTGGCTCGCATGTGCTTCAGGTGAAATATTACTTCTATAGTGATTTAAGGCCCGAGTGGCGGAATAGGCAGACGCAGGGGGCTTAAACCCCCCGGCTCCGAACAGGGGCATGTGGGTTCGAGTCCCACCTCGGGCACATAAGTAGATAACTGACTAAGATAGAAGCAGTAAGGGGAGCAAATGTTTGATTGCATCGTAAAAGGCGGAACTTTAGTCAACGGCTTAGGAACGAAACCCGAAACTGGTGACTTAGCTATCAAAGATGGCGTTATTGCTGAAGTAGGTGGCAAGATCACCGGCCGCGCAGTTAGGACAATAGATGCCGATGGTGCGGTTGTGACACCAGGCTGGGTTGATCTGCACACTCACTACGATGGCCAAGTTAGTTGGGATACAGAGATGGCACCATCTTCTCATAATGGAGTAACAACTATCGTTATGGGAAACTGTGGCGTAGGTTTCGCACCAGTTCATGATGGTCAGGAGAAAGAACTAATCGAACTGATGGAAGGCGTTGAAGATATCCCCGGAGCGGCGCTTCATGAAGGAATGGAATGGGGGCAATGGAAAACGTTTCCTGAATATCTGGACTACTTATCGAAACGGGAATTCGCACTTGACATCAGCGCTCAAATTGCACATGGAGCACTCCGATACTATGCAATGGGCGAGCGAGGAAGGCTAAATGAAGATGCAACTGCATCGGACATAAGTCAAATGGCGGATCTCGTCTCAGAGGCCCTTGAGGCTGGAGCAGTTGGGTTTAGCACTTCGAGAATTGTAGGTCATCGTTCTCTTTGGGGGGAACCTGTTCCTGGTACCTTTGCCCCTGATCATGAAGTTCTTGCCATAGCAGAGGCCATGAAAAAAGCTGGTAAGGGCGTTTTCCAAATGATTCCGGCAGGAACTGTTGGGAAGATGGAAAGTCTTGGAGGGGAAAAATTCACCCAGCAAGAAGAGCATGCTCTCATGGTGCGTGTCTCGAAGGTAAGCGGTCGGCCAGTTACATTCACCCTGGTGCAGTCACCTGACTATGATCCGGATACTTGGAGAGAGATTCTCTCTTTGACCGAAGACGCGAACAGCGAGGGAGCGCAAATTTACCCGCAAGTTTCGTCACGACCAATTGGTTTCTTGACGGGACTCGGTGGGTATCACGCCTTTATGAGAAGACCAACGTACCTAAGAGAAATAGCGCACCTGCCCCTTGACCAAAAGGTGGTCATGATGAACAAGCCTGAAGTACGAGCGGCAATAATGAGCGAAAAGGACGTAGCCCCTGATGAGCCAGGTTCTATGGAAAATGTGTACGGACTTTTCAAAATGGCAGCACCCGCTCTCTACCCACTTGATAATCCAGTAGATTACGAACCTGATATCAGCGAATGTTTAGGGGCCAAGGCTGCAGTAGCAGGAATTGACCCCATTGACTATTTGTATGATTTCCTTCTTGAAGATGGCGGAACACGTTTTGCCTCCCTCAGCGCTGTTGATCTTCCGGCCAGAATGGGAGTTTTGCAGGAAATGCTCCTCCATCCGGACACGGTAACAGGACTAAGTGATGCTGGCGCCCATGTAACTCTTATTTGCGATGGAAGCATGCCAACGACTCAACTTGCGTACTGGACACGCGACAGAGAAAAGGGCGAGAAGATACCGATCGAGTATATTGTTCGAAAACAGACGGCTTTGAATGCTCAACTCTATGGTTTTGACGATAGAGGGACGCTTGAGCAGGGAAAGAAAGCTGATGTTAACGTGATTGATATGGACAATCTTAGAGTCTCGCCGCCTCTACCACACCATGATTTGCCGACTGGCGGAACTCGTTTAATGCAACCGGTTACTGGCTACATCAATACCTTATGCAACGGAATCTCAGCAAGAGAATTTGATCATGATACAGGAGAGCGGCCCGGACGATTAGTTCGAAGCTAACTACGCCATGCCGGCGGTGAATTGCCCCATATCGAAGTAATCGCGCCATTCGATAATTTTGCCATCAAGGACTTTGAATATCCCTGCAACCGGAAGCTTTGTAGTCACATCTCCAATTACCAAAGTATCTATCCGTTCATTCATGACAGTATCGCCAGAGGCCACTTGATG
>DBHP01000113.1:6615-6740 GCA_002295705.1 Candidatus Neomicrothrix sp. UBA825
TGATAAATCGCGTTTTTATCAAAATAACTTATAATTTCTTGAACATCTCCATCGGCCCACTTATTGCAAAATGATCGAATAATTTCATCAGGAGTATTTGCCATAAATGTAGAATAATGGAGGAT
>DBHP01000056.1:0-7430 GCA_002295705.1 Candidatus Neomicrothrix sp. UBA825
TCAGCAGCAGAACACGTGGCTGCTAACGCTGCTTCGACTTCTTCTGACTTTTCCGGATCTGTTTGTAATTTTGCTATTAGTGATACTTTTGCCATACATGCAATCTAGACGCAAAAGATGAGCTTTACGAGTTAGCCAAAGTGTGTGCTTACGCATTTTCTTCTAGTATGCGACTGTGAATAACCTTTTAGGACCAGTCGGGCAACTTGGTTACGTAGTTGAAGATTTAGAAAAGGCTGCTTGGTCATGGGTTGAAAAAGCGGGTGTCGGCCCATGGACTGTGATTCCACATGTAACTCTGGATTATTTTAACTATTTAGGTGAATCCAGCGAAGTTGAGATGGGTATAGCAATGGCTTTCACCGGTTCAATGCAAATTGAATTGATACAGCAACATAACGATGCGCCATCGATGTATCAAGATTTTATAAGTGAATGTGGAGAAGGCATCCAACATGTTTGTTTCTACCCAGAGGATTACGACTCAGCGTTGGAATCATTGACCGGAACGGGAATGAATGTTCGTCAAGATGGTGCGATTCGAGGGATGAGATTCGCGTATCTTGAAGGGATAGATGGGAATGTTCTTGAGTTAGGAGATATTCCTGAGAAAGTTCGGTTGCGTAGACAGGTTGATATTGAAAGCGCTGCGTGTTGGGATGGTTCTGATCCAGTCAGGATCTTTGAGTAACTGTTCGCCCTAGCAATGACAATAAGCGTGTCCCCGGGGTTTGATCTGGAGGACTTTGTGGTGGCCCGTAATGATCAGAGTTATCTAAAAAGTCATACAACTCTAACCAGTAGTCAAGTGCCCAATCAGCTATCTCACTATCAATGTCATATGCGCTCGAAATTGCTTGGGACAAGTCCCATGCATGCACAATATTGTCGGTGATACGGGCCCCTAGAACCTCTTCTAACGTTAACTGTATTGTGGGGTGCGGCAGCTGCGAATCAATATTGGTTTGTTGAACTAAATTTATAGCTCGCAGTGCTGTTCCTCTCCACGTAGACATAGGGTCGGGTCCCAAGATATTTGCGCTGAGGTCGGGCTCAAGAAAAGCTTCATTTTCGATCATGTTAGCTATTTGTATTTCGCCTGAAACGACATGCACGACTAGCGTTTGTGTATTCCACTCACTGCAAGGGGTTGGTAAATCCCATGACCCAACAGGTACTTGTGCGAGAACTTCTCCAAATGCTGCTGCTGAACGAATGTAAAGATCAACGACTGTTTCAGATCTTATTCCCATTCAATTGTTCCGGGTGGTTTTGATGTGATGTCGTATGCAACCCTGTTGATGCCAGCGACCTCGTTAATTATTCTGCTACTCATGGCTTCAAGCACGTCATATGGTATTCGTGCCCAGTCTGCTGTCATAGCATCCTCACTGGTTACTGCACGAATGATGCATGGGTAACCGTAAGTGCGTTCATCGCCCATTACTCCAACCGACCGTATATCAGGAAGGACTGCAAATGATTGCCATATCTGTCGGTCAAGTCCCGCTTTTTCAAGTTCATCTCTGACAATAAAGTCTGCTTCCTGAAGTGTGGCGACCTTGTCAGGCGTAACCTCTCCTATGATTCTCACACCCAGACCAGGTCCAGGAAATGGTTGTCTGTGGATGATTTCGTCTGGAAGACCAAGTTCTTTCCCTACTGCTCGTACTTCATCTTTAAATAATGAGCGTAGGGGTTCTACAAGTTCAAATTCCATGTCATCAGGTAAGCCTCCGACATTGTGGTGGCTTTTGATAGTAGCTGCGTGTTCGCTTCCTGATTCAATGATGTCGGGGTACAACGTCCCCTGTACGAGGAATTTTGCCTCCGTAATTCCCCCTGATGCCTTTTCGAATAAGCGGATGAATAACTCTCCTATTGCTTTCCGCTTTTCTTCTGGCTCGGTTACTCCTTCTAATTTTGTGAAGAATTCGTCTGCTGCTCGAACATGAATAAGTTCTATCCCTTGGCTTCGCTTGAAGGTTTCAACGACTTGCTCACCTTCATCTTTTCGCATCAATCCTGTATCAACGAAGACACACGTGAGTTGAGAGCCAATTGCTTTATGGACGAGGGCGGCAGCTACTGCGGAGTCTACTCCGCCAGAGAGGCCACAAATCGCTCGACCAGAACCGACCTGATCTTTAATGTTGGCTACCTGTTCTTCTATGACGTTAGCCATGTTCCATGATCGCTTAATTTGCGATAGGTCTAGCCAGCGTTCAAGTGTGTGTTGTCCATGTGGTGTGTGAGAAACTTCAGGATGGTATTGCACCCCGAAGATGCCTTCTGATTCAAAGGCTGCTACGGGCGCATGGTCTGTTGATGCACTGATAGTGAAATTATCTGGAACTCTGGTTACGCAATCGAAATGACTCATCCACACACTTTGCTCTTCAGGTTGTCCTTCTAATAAGCGACCTCCTGCAACAACCATGTTTGTTCGTCCATATTCACCTGCATCAAACTGGCTAACTGTTCCACCCAACTGTTTCGCAATTAGCTGAGCTCCGTAACAAATACCAAGGATTGGTATCTCTAAATCATAAATATCGGGGTCAATGATTGGGGCTCCTTCAACCCGTACCGACTTTGGGCCTCCACTTAAGATGATTCCAGCTGGTCGTATGTCTTGAATCTGCTGGGCTGTTAGTTTATGAGAGACAATTTCGCTGTAAACGTTTGCTTCACGTATCCGCCGAGCAATCAGCTGCGCGTACTGAGCTCCGAAGTCAAAAACAAGAACTGTCGGTGTGTCTGTACTCACAAGATTACTTTCGGGTCGGTACGTGTAAGTCTAGTGAAATCTGTGTAGAAATTTCATCCCATACCGACACCCTGATGCTTTTGAAGGTATTTTCCTTCTGTTTGCAGGGCAAGAGCAGCCATAATTTCTGCCTTTTGTAATTCTTTGAGTGTTTGATACCCACATGCTGACATTGAATTGCGTAAACCACCAAAAAGATTTAGGCGTCCGTCATTTTGAGTTGCAGGAATAGTTGTTCATTTGATGTCTTCACTCTCCTGAATTCCAAGAATTATAGTTAGGAATTGTTTGATCATTGACCCTGTCGCGCCCCAGACTGTGTCCCCAATCAATTCAAAAAAATGAATTTTTCTTTGTTGCCCATCTCTTAATTCCCAGACTTCTTCGTGATAGACCTCAGGGAGAAGCAGCTCGCTAAGTGGAACGTGTAGGATCTTCTCTACTTCGTTTGGGTTAGCTTTTAGTTCAGGGCGCCCCTCAAGTGTGGCTACGATAGGTGTCACGAATGACTTACTTCCGACAGTTATGAATGAGTCAAGCATCCCGATTTTTTTTGGAAGATCAGGGTCTAAATTGATTTCCTCATACGCTTCTCTTTTGGCCGTTGACCATTCATCTGTGTCTTCTGGTTCGCTATTTCCACCAGGGAAACTTATTTCACTTGTATGATGCCGCATCATCTTTGAGCGGCGAGTAAGAATCATGTACACCTGAGTACCCTCTTCATAAAGCGGAATCATGACCGAAGATGAACGCTCATGTTTCTCTCCAGTTATTTCAGGTGGACGAAATTGTTCCAATGATTTCTCTATGGAACGTAACATCAATTTATTTTGGTTCTCTTTTTGCCAAGGGGGTGTGGAACCCATTTCCCAGTTTCTTGGGCGGGGGATTTTCTGTTCTCCTCCCCGAGTGCCATTCATGATTAATTTTGTTCTTCGACTAATTTCTCAAGAAGCTCTGGTAGACCACCTGTCTTCAAATTACTCATTACGCGACCTGGCGGTGTGTCACCGGTTTCCCATTCGTTCCATTGGGTTAGTAATTTTTTTGGATCAGGTTTAGGTCGTTCGTTCATATATGTGATGCTACTAAGAGTCCTGCTGTTTAGGACAAAAAAGAAAAAGGGCCGGAGGATTCCGGCCCAAATTTCTTTGATGGAATGATTACATCATTCCACCCATACCGCCCATGCCACCCATCGGGTCTCCCGCTGGCATTGGTGGTTCAGGTTCTGGCTTGTCAGCAACTAGTGCTTCAGTTGTGAGTAGAAGACTTGCAATAGACGCAGCATTTTGGAGGGCTGCTCTTGTTACTTTAGCTGGGTCAATAACTCCAGCTTTGACAAGGTCTTCATGTTCACCTTTTGAGGCGTTAAATCCAACATTGCCTTTTGCATCTTCTACTTCCCTAACGATAATTGAGCCTTCAAATCCAGCATTTTCTGCAATGAGTTTAGCTGGGGCTGCTAGGGATGTTGAAACCATTCGGGCTCCAGTAGCTTCGTCGCCTTGGAGACTTCCTGCTGCTTCGTCAACTGCGGTTCTTGCACGAAGAAGCGCTGTCCCGCCACCGGCAACAACTCCTTCTTCAATAGCTGCTCGAGTTGCTGATAGAGCATCTTCAATTCGATGCTTCTTTTCTTTCAACTCTACTTCAGTTGCTGCACCAACTTGAACCACGGCTACTCCACCGCTGAGTTTCGCTAAACGCTCTTGAAGTTTCTCACGATCCCAATCAGAATCTGTGTTGTCAATCTCAGCCTTGATTTGTGAGATTCTACCTTCAACATCATCTCTAGATCCTGCGCCTTCAATAATGGTGGTGTTGTCCTTCGTGATCACAATCTTTCGTGCTGTTCCAAGAAGGTCAAGAGTGACACCGTCTAATTTGAGCCCTACTTCTTCAGCTATTACCTGACCACCGGAAAGGATAGCCATATCTTGAAGCATTGCTTTCCTTCTTTCACCGAATCCTGGTGCTTTGACAGCTACAGAGTTGAAGGTTCCCCGGATCTTGTTTACAACGAGAGTTGCGAGTGCTTCGCCTTCAACATCTTCAGCGATGATCAAAAGTGGTTTACCTGATTGCATAACTTTTTCAAGTACTGGCAACATTTCTTGGACAGATGAAATCTTTCCTTGGGTAAGAAGAATGTATGGTTCTTCAAGAACTGCTTCTTGACGCTCAGCATCTGTCACAAAATATGGTGAGAGATAGCCTTTGTCGAATTGCATACCTTCGGTGAAGTCAAGGTCCATTCCAAATGTGTTTGATTCTTCAACGGTTACAACTCCGTCTTTGCCGACTTTATCAATAGCTTCAGCAATAATTTCACCAACTGTTTCATCTGCTGCTGAGATTGATGCCACGTTAGCTATTTGATCTTTTGAATCTGCTACTTGTTGAGCTTGTGCACCAATGGAATCAACTGCAGCATCAACAGCTGCTTGTATTCCTTTTTTAAGGACCATTGGGTTGGCTCCTGCAGCTACGTTTCGCAAGCCTTCTTTTACCATGGCTTGAGCGAGAACAGTTGCTGTGGTTGTTCCATCACCAGCAACATCGTTAGTTTTAGTTGCTACTTCCTTAACAAGTTGTGCACCCATATTTTCAAATGGGTCTTCCAATTCAACTTCCCTGGCGATTGAGACACCATCATTGGTTATTGTTGGAGCGCCGAACTTTTTGTCAAGAACGACATTACGGCCTTTAGGGCCAAGAGTTACTTTTACCGCATCTGCGAGGTGGTTAACACCAGCCTCTAGTTTGCGGCGTGCATCTTCATCAAATTTAAGAATTTTTGACATGTTACCTACCTATTTCACTATGGCGAGAACGTCGCGCGCTGAAAGGATTAATAGTTCTTCGCCGCCACTGCTTATTTCAGTGCCGCCGTATTTTGCATACACAACGGTATCACCGACCTCAACGTCAACTGGGATAAGTTCCCCAGTTTGTTCAGATCGCTTGCCTGGGCCTACTGCCAAGACTTCTCCTTGTTGTGGTTTTTCTTTTGCTGTATCTGGAATAACCAATCCGCTTGCTGTTGTTTCTTCGGATTCGCCAGGTCGGACTACAATCCGATCTTCCCGTGGGTGCAAATTCATCTTCTAGTACTCCTCGCACACTAAAAAAGTTAATTGTTATAAAAGCTTTGGGGCTATATGTGTCCCCGAAACTATTTCATTAACGATAGGAGCAAGGTTGCATTTTCCAAACCTTCGGTGGCGATGTTTAGAGAGAATTCACAAAAATGAGTGTTTGGTCTTACCGTATTCGCTTCGGCTTTGATCCTTTTATACTTGCTCGCTCCATTACTCGTATATGAGGAGAATAGTCGCTTGTCGCATAATGTTGCACAGCTTGATTGTCCCAAAAGGCTACGGAATTCTTTTCCCATTTGAAGCGGCAGGAG
The DNA here is from genome assembly GCA_002295705.1 of Candidatus Neomicrothrix sp. UBA825. GTDB lineage: Bacteria > Actinomycetota > Acidimicrobiia > Acidimicrobiales > UBA8592 > UBA8592. The sequence continues at coordinate 6,189 of DBHP01000056.1, forward strand.
TATTCAAGAACTTCAAACTCACGGCAGAGGGCGTCTATAAGTTCAAACCCCTCCTCTTCGTCATAACCCTCAATGCCATTTACAAAGATTCGGTTGACATACAGGAGAGGTTTTCCTGTTTGATGATGATTAATTACAACTGGGTGTTTAACTAATGGATACATTTCACGCATCTCAGCTAACTTTTCCTTTGGTACTTGACGACCAAATGCTCGTAAGAAATCATGGACAGCATTTAGGGAGTCAATTTCATCTTTTATCTCTTGTGCCAGGCCTTCATATGCTGCATTTGCATCGACAAAAAGTGTGTCCCCACCAATAGGAGGTATTTCGATAGCTCTAAGGATTGCTCCTTGAGATGGCGTTTCTCTCCAAGTAACATCGTGATGCCACTGGTTCTCATATCCTGCTGCATTTGCGTTCTTTTCAAATCTGACTAGCTCTGGTGTTTCGGTGTTGGGTGGCAAAAAGGGGTGTATTTCCAGCTCACCAAAGCGTTGTGCGAAACGTATTTGTTGTTCTGATGTGATTTCTTGATTACGAAAGAAAATTACCTTGTAGTCCCAAAGTGCCTGTTGGATTTCACTGACTACCTTGTCTGGGAGTTCTTGAGAAAGGTCAAGGCCGACAAGTTCTGCTCCAATGGTGGGCGATAGTTGTTTGACATCAAAATGTTCCCACGTCAGGGACTGCAAACGCTCCCGTTCGGCAAATAAATGACTCTGGGGACCCATTGTTCTGCTATATCCAGGAAGGTAGACTCTTCCTGGCAGACCTACTCCAGGATCTTTGTCGGCAAGAATCTCCACATCTTTTTCTGCATTAAGTGTTTCGGACATCCCACCCCTTAATTAATGTCTTCCATTAATAAGTTTAACACCTGTCTAATTAATGTCAACTAGGGAGCTCTACGGGTTCTATTCCTAAATCAAGGTAGGTAGCTATTGGGTAATAGAAAATCCCTCGAGTTTCTATAAGAGGTCGCGCTATTTCCCCTCGATCAACAAGTGTTGAGACTGCAACAACTTTTGCGCCGGTCTCTTCAACCGCATCAATTGCTTTAAGAAGTGAACCTCCGGTTGTTATCGCATCTTCAATAACCAAGCAACGGTCGCCACTCCCTATTGGTGAGCCTTCGATGAGCTTGTTCGTTCCTCTCCCCTTTGGTTCTTTCCGGACGAAGAACCATCGGCAACGTTGAATTCCAGCTATTCCTATAGTTAACGCATCCGCCCCAAGTGT
>DBHP01000056.1:7843-8277 GCA_002295705.1 Candidatus Neomicrothrix sp. UBA825
AAAGTGCGCTGTGGCGAGTTTTCCATCTACGAAGTCCAGACTCATTGCGCCTGAGGCTAGTTGAATCGGTTCGGGAAGTTTCTTTAGACCCTTTTGTTTAATGATGTCAATAGCTTGAGATCGCAAACTACTCATATATTCCTATTTCTCTGTTAGTGGCTCTTGCGTTAGTCATTCATTGTCCCTATGTATTGGACGCTGTCCCTATCGACAACAGTTGCAATGCTTCGCTGAAGCACCGCATTGAACAGGTTAACAGCTCTCTCATTGGGCTGATCAGCGGTGACTGCAGTATTTCCCCAATTGACGAGCCAGAATAGGTGTGCTGTGTCTATCTGGCGGACAAGATCATCAAAAGTTTCGTGTCCCGCATTATTTTTCTGCATTACGTCAAAATACTTTTGTAGTAACGAGATTTCTTCGTTTCGTCGTAA
>DBHP01000056.1:8628-10023 GCA_002295705.1 Candidatus Neomicrothrix sp. UBA825
TCGATGTCTAAGTTGCATCCTAGGAACGGCGCTATGTCTCCCGAGCCATCTCCTCGCCCGACAAGTTGGAAATCAATCACCACTACTTTCGGTACAGTTCCCGCGTCATCAAACAAGAGGTTATCTAATCGGAAATCATTGTGGGTGAGCGTACGGCTCTGTTCAGCCCAGCTGATGAGCCAGCTTGAGACCTCGGGAATGAATTCTTCTAATTTCGATGGCAACCAATCGGGGTATAGATGGCCGTACGTGTCCATAACAGTTGGCCATGATTGTTCATACAATCCCTGTAGCCCCATATTAATGGGGCTATCTAATGGCGGAACCCACTCCATGGCTGTTAGTTCTTCACTATCCCACCATCGAGCATGAATATTGGCAGCCGTTTCCAAAACGGAAATAGCATCCGGTAAATTGGCACCAGCAAGGTGGTCACCTGACCTGTAATGGCCTACATCTTCGAGGAGTAGCGCATAGTTAGCGTTATCTGAGTCTCGCCCGTTGTAATATGCCTCAGGAATTCGTATCTCAAGTTTTGATGCGACCTGTTCGTAAAATAGTGACTCTCGTTCATATACGCCGAGCATTACCCCAAGAGGTTTGAGGGCCCCGTCAGTTGTGGGTATCTTTGCTATGACTGTTTGTGGGCCCTTATTTCCTTCGTCGTATGAAAGATAGAGTCTGGCTAGTTCTCCAAGGAATCCTTCCCCTACCGCTATCCTCTCAGCACGTACTGCCGTTACTGTTCCATAACCTCTGCCATCATGATCAAAAGCAGACGTCAACCATTGAGAGGTAAAGTCATCAAGTGAGGTAGGTATTTCTAAGTCCATTCTTCTTACTTAGTAAAGGCAAATGATGTAATCAAGCCGAGGAGGAAATATCTCTCAGATTTCATTATGCTTCTGACATGATTGACGCGATTACCATAGGTGCAGATGGAGTCGCAAGGTGCGCTTGGCCAGGAGATGATGAATTGTATGTCCATTACCATGATCAAGAATGGGGATACCCAGAAGGTAACGATAAAAAGTTGTTTGAAAAGATTTGCCTTGAAGGGTTTCAGGCTGGTTTGGCTTGGATAACTATTCTTCGTAAACGCGAACATTTTCGAGAAGCTTTTTCTAGTTTTGATTTCAATAAAATTTCAATATACGGCGAAAAGGAGCTGCACATACTTAAAAGTAACGCTGGTATTGTCCGACACGAAGGGAAAATCAGGTCGGTAATCAATAATGCTCATCGTGCCAAAGAACTCATAAGTGAAAAGGGTTCACTGAAGAATTATTTCTGGTATTTCAGCCAATTCGTTACTGACGGCCCTCATGACAAATTACCGGCGAAGACAGAGCTATCTGAAGTAATAAGTAAAGATCTTAAAGATCGAGGGTGGAC
>DBHP01000056.1:10442-33661 GCA_002295705.1 Candidatus Neomicrothrix sp. UBA825
TCGAAGAGAGAATCTTTCATGCAAAGCTTGCAAGGGTGATTTGAAGAATTTGTAAATGCCTTGATGAATAGTTCCGAGTAGCCTATGAACGTGGAACATTCAGGGGACCCTTACATCAAAGATTCAATGCGTGAATTTGGAGAAACCATTTTTGCGGAAATGTCTGCACTTGCCGTAAAGACAGGTGCTATTAATCTTGGACAGGGATTTCCAGATACCGATGGGCCACAAGAAATAGCTGAATTAGCAATAACTGCAATTAGGGATGGTCATAACCAATACCCACCAGGATTGGGTATTAAAAAGCTAAGAGACGCTATTTCACATCACCAAATGCGTTTCTACGGTTTGGAATTTGATCCTGAAACTGAAGTTCTCGTAACCGCCGGTGCGACTGAAGCAATTGCTGCATCTCTACTAGCGCTATGTGAACAAGGAGATGAAATAATAACCTTCGAACCATATTACGATTCATACGCTGCCTCAATCGCTTTAGCAGGCGGCGTGCGTCGCGTGGTCACACTCAACACTCCCGAATACACCTTTAGTATTGATGACCTGGAAGAGTTAATTAATGTGAAAACAAGAGCCATATTGCTGAATTCACCCCACAACCCGACGGGAAAAGTATTTACTCATAATGAGTTAAGCCAAATAGCGAACCTTTGCATTGAACATGATTTAGTAGCCATATGTGATGAGGTGTACGAACATCTTGTTTTTGAAGGACAACATATCCCTCTAATCCAATATCCCGGTATGCGTGATAGAACGATTCAAATCTCATCAGCAGGCAAAACTTTCAGTTTCACCGGTTGGAAAATTGGGTGGGTCTGCGCACAGCCAGCTCTTTTAGATACTGTTCGGACAGCAAAACAATTCCTAACGTACGTAAATGGAGCCCCATTCCAACATGCTATTGCTGAAGCTCTTAACCTATCTGACCACTACTTTGAGAACTTCCTTGAAGATATGAGAGTAAAACGTGATTGTTTATCACAAGGGTTAGAAAAGGCTGGTTTGACTACATTTACTCCGCAAGGAACCTACTTCGTTACGGCTGATATAGAGAAGCTGGGGTACGAAGACGGAAAACAGTTTTGTTTGGACCTACCGGTTCAGTGTGGAGTTGTCGCAGTCCCTAACGTTGTCTTCTATGACAATAAAGACCTTGGGAGCACGTTAATACGATTTGCTTTCTGCAAAAAACTTGATGTCCTTGAGGAAGCTGTTGAACGACTACAAACTATAGAGAGTCTCACATGAAAATAGCGGGCATACAGCACGACATAGTGTGGGAGGATAAAGAAAAGAACTTCACTAACCTGCGGCCCCTAATATCTCAGGCTGCAGAAAAGGGGCCGGATTTAATTATCCTCACAGAACTTTTCAGTACTGGCTTCTCAATGAACACGGAAATAATTAGCGAGGGCACAGATGGCCCTAGCATCTCCTTTCTAATGAACGAAGCCGAAAGGACTGGAATCCCAATATGTGGTTCCGTACCGGCAATGGCAAAGGGGCAAACGAAACCTCATAACTTTCTTGTTGTGGCCTATCCAGATAATTCAATGGAATCGTATGCCAAGAAGCATCTGTTTACGTTCGCCAAAGAAGACAACCATTATCGTCCCGGCCAGGAAACACTTACAGTTAATATTGCCGGAACGGCAGTTAGTTTTTTTATTTGTTTTGATCTACGTTTTGCGCCCGATTTCTGGGAACTAGCGCCCAAAACAGATCTGTATGTTGTTATTGCTAATTGGCCTGAAACTCGAGCACACCATTGGAAATCTTTACTCACTGCTCGCGCTATTGAGAATCAGGCATATGTGATGGGGGTGAATAGAGTTGGGTCGGGAGATGGAATTAGGTACTCAGGCGATTCACGCTTGATTGACCCACTTGGCGCTGAGGTTGTTGGCACTGACTCAAGTCTGGCTGAAATATTCGTAGGCGACGTGAGCTCTTCAGTCGTCTCAGAGGTTCGCAGTCAATACCCATTTCTTGATGACCGCAGTCGGTGATCTTTCATTCCTCAGCGATCATGATGACTTTCCCATCCCTATTCCCGATAATGATTTTTCCATCCCACACAGCTGGAGTGGCCTCCAAACAACCATTACCCACGGGAAAACGCCAAATTCGCTCAGGCTTTATATTTGTGTCCTTCACGTCGTAAGCATTCAGGAAGCCACTGCAATCAGCTTGCAGTAGAACGTCATCGATAACGACAGGAGAGCTCCACAAGGGGCCTTGAATAAGGAATTCCCAACGGATTGAACCTGTAATCTTATCTATTCCTATAACTCGTGCGGAGTCGGTAACAATGATGACTAAATCTTTGTGCAGTGCGGCTGTTGCCCAAACACCATCTGGTAGTTCAGCGTTGTCAAATATTGACCAAACAAGTGGGTTATCAGGATTGGAGGGGTCCAATTTAATGAACTGTCCTACTTGAAATGAGCGGTTAAATCCTCTTTCATATTCAACGCCAACGTACAAATAACCTTCTTCATCTACAACAATTGTTGCATCTACGTCGTCACCAACCCAGTATCGAAAATTACGGACAGGGTCTTCACCTACTGAGAGCAATGACAAGTCCCATCCTTGAACAAGACCTCCGGAATTTGCGAAATATGCAGTATCTCCACTGATGGCGACGGAACCTTCGATCGAGACATTACTGCCAACGGTATTTATCAAGTCATCGTCATATCCAGGCGCAGCAAAGACGAGTTCCGGCTCAGCCATTACGAAACCGTCGTCATCATAAGACCTGTTGAGTTTAATAATGTGAAATACCGAATTCTCTCCACCTACAAAGAGATAATCATTAATTACGAGCGGTGCGCCATCCCAATCATTATTCCATACGCTTCCTTCAACAGTGTCTGAGTCAAGGCTCCAAAGAACTAATGGTTCCCCTCGGTCTATCGCCACGAGCCGAAGTAAGTCATCTCTGCCACCGGTGTATACGATCGGGAAACCGTCTGGGTCTACGGTCACTGACCCCTTGATGATGTCATCTGTTTGCAACGGTTTTAATAGCTGGTTTCCTGTTTCGGCGTCAAGAAAATGAATAGCTCCGTCTAAAGCACCAAAGATGGTCCACGTGACGCCATCCCGTTCAAAAATAGCTGGTTGCCCTGTCCACCCAAGACCGCACCATTCCTCATTCTGATAATCAAGCATGGTAGTGCCACATAGAAGAGTGTTACGAGGGTATTGCCACTTCAATTCAGGGTTTCTAGGTATTGGACCTGTTCCGTAAAAGGTGCGTGTTGGGTTTCCGCGAAAAGTAAGCAATCCTTCAACTGTTGTACCCCAAGGTGAACCTACTGATGAAGGATCAACCCACCCTGGGTAAGGATCTGGGGGAATCATCACAGTCGGCACAGGTTCAGGTTCGAGAGGGGCCTCAACTTCGGGTATGACAGTTGGAATAGGCGTAGGAACGACCTCTGGCGCTTGAAAAACTTCTTCTATTGACTCAGTTGATTGCGTTAAAAGCCAGATCCATGCTCCGACCGCCGCTCCAAGGGCAAGCAGGATAATTGGTATCATCCAGCGCAGAATTCTGCTGCTAGTTGATTGGGTCAATTTGGCGTAACGAGGAATATATGGTTCCAAATTGGACTCTTATCGGCCTTTAAATTGAGCTGATCGTCGTTCAACAAATGACGCAACTCCCTCTTTAGCATCGTCTGAAGCTAACAATTTCGATTGAACTGGCCCCATAGCATCAACAGTTGCCTTGAACCCCTCATCAATCCAGCGCTTTGATGATGCTTTTGTTTCTTGCACCGCTAGTGGTGCCATTTCGCAGATCCTTGCTGCTAGTTCCAACGCCCTTGTCAATTCAGACCCAACCGGAACGATCTCTTGTACAAGCCCTATCCGGTATGCTTCTTCAGCATCAAATTCATCACATGTAAGAAGGTGATACATTGCATTTCCCCACCCCCCACGTTCAACGAAACGAATGGTAGCTCCACCGGTAGCGTGTATTCCACGAGCTGGTTCTAGCTGGGAGAAGCGGCAATTATCAGCGGCGATGATTATGTCACCAGCTAAGGCAAGCTCAATACCAAATGTGTATGTAATGCCCTTCACCGCAGTGATAATGGGTTTTCTGCATGCACGTCCTAATGCCATGGGGTCCACACGAGGACTCTGATCTGTATGAGATCTGTCATTCGAAGACATTCTGTCTGTCCATTTTGGCAAGTCAAGCCCAGCTGTGAAGTGGTCGCCATGTGCGAATAAAACACCGACCCATAGTTCGTCATTAGTGTCAAGTTCCGTTATTGCATCGACAAGTTGGGTTGCCATGGTTGGGGTATAACCGTTTAGTTTTTCTGGACGATTTAACCCTATGAGAAGGATGTGTTCCTTTACTTCTGTTGTTATTGAACCTTCGTTTTCAGTCATACAATGACATTAGTGCCTTTGCCTACAGTTTTGTCAACAACACGTTCTGGGTGATTAGTCGTCGTTCACTACTCGGAATGCTCTTTGGAGAAGAGGATTCTCTTCACTGGGTTGCATATCCTGTTCTTCATCCCAAAATGTACCTTGCGTTACTTCCTCGTTTGAATAATCATCTGGCACTACATGTAGGAATGCGTCTTCAAAAGGCTCAGAAACGAGTTCTTCAATAGGGGTAGAGGCTTCTTCAACATCAATGCTTACAGGAGCTGCAATTTCCTGTTGCGCATGAACATCTTCAATAGGGATTTCTATATTAATTTCAGGTTCTTGATAGGCGTCTTGCAATATCTCAACTTCAGTTTTAGCCTTAGCCTCTTTGCGCTTGATGGCCTTTTTAGACTTTCTCGCTTTTTTGCGACCAGTAGATCGCTCATCGATGAGTTCCCAACCATGTGGAACGGTAATTCTAGATGCATGAATTTCACATAAAGCCGATCCGTCTATTGCGTTATCGTGATCGGTATCAACAATCCAAGCTCTCCGGGTTTGCGGAACCATTAGAAGTACACAGTCTGCTTCTCTGGCACATCCAACTCGGTTACAAAAGTCAGTTCTTTCCACGTGAAAAAAGTACCTCATCAAGGCTTCAAGAGTTGTGACTATGAACGAAAATTTGCGATTTTCTAAAAATGGGTAGGTAAATAACACAACACGATGCTGTTTAGGAGGAAGCGATCTCACATTTAAAGAGGTGATTGTTTGCTTTTCACTTAAGATGATAAGGACGAAGGAGGCATGATCATTTCTTGGATTTCACCTGAAACACTCTCTCAGCAATTTGAACTATGCGGAGTAACCGAAGGCTCCTATGTCGTTGTATTGACTGATAATTTGGTAACTGATCAGTTTCAAGCGAACAGTGCGGATGGCCTCCAGAAACTAGGCTGCCGTTTTGATATCTTCAATATCCAGTGGAACCAGAAGGAAACAACATTAATCAAGCTTCAAAGCGAAGACCTTCGTGGTGCTTTAAGCCAAGCGGATTTAGTAATTGATCTCACCGATAGCCTCACAAATGAGATGCTTGAGAATTCTCGTCTAAATCAAAACCGTATCCTTTGTATTAAAACTTCCGAGTTTAAACCCTATAGCCATTCGATGACGAGCGCAGGGGTCTTGCATCGATCGAACCGCATACATACCCTGCTACCCAACACGGATCATATATCTATCAACTCTGAAGCTGGAACTAATCTAGTGTTCAGCATTGATGCGTTAGAGTACGGTAGCTATACCGGAGTACCAGAACAAGAAGGAGATCTAGCGATCTGGCCTACCGGCTATATGGACTTTTCCGCTGATACAACTGGGTTAGAGGGAGAGATCGTTCTTATGCCCGGCGATATCGTAAACGATGCTCTTCATCTAGTGAAAAGCCCTGTTGTATTGCAAATTCGTGGAGGGAACATTGTTGAAATAATTGGAGAATCAAGCGATGCAAATCTTTTAAAAGCCCAACTTGAATCCTTTTCAGATCGTGAGCATGCGTACATGATGAAAGGATTTTCTATTGGTTTGCTTTATTTTAAAGGCGGCTACTTTTCTGGCCCATTTGATCCCAGAAAAGTAAGTGCTGTAGAGACAACTCTTCGAGGCGGATGGACAACTCTGATCTTTGGTAACGATATAGCAAATTCACTCTCTGTAACGCTCACATCCCCCAACTTGATATTTGATAATGTTGAGATATTCCTCAAGGGAGACTTTGCTGCGACGATGGAACCCGATATCTACGAATTGGCTTTGATGGGCCTTTAGACTCATTTGATTTCTGTAAATTGCCAGTAAATTTTAGTCAAAATTGTTCTGGACCTGAATAGATTCGTGCTGTAGCCTGCCCACTAGGACACAATAAAGGGATGAAATGAAAATATTTTTGTGCGCCATCATAGGTGCTTCATTTATATTAGGCGCTTGTGGAAGTAGTGACTCAAATGACGCTCCACCGGCTACAACCGAAGTTGAAATACCCACTGAAACACCAGCGGAAGAAGTTACTGAAACGCCTGTTGTTGTGGAACCCACGCCAACAGCAGAAATTGTCATACCTACTCCTGCTCCCTTAATCCATACAGTTCAACCAGGTAATTCGCTAAGTCAAATAGCGCAAAGCTATGGAGTTCCCATTGAACTTCTTGCAGCAGAAAATGGAATTGAAGATTACAACCTCATACAAGTAGGTCAAGAAATTGTAATTCCGCTAATTGAAGATGAGGAAGAATAATTACGCTTCCTGCTGAAATTAACTTTCAGTGATTTGAACCGAATGAATCACAACGTCAGTTACAGGTCTATCTCCAGGTTGGGTTTGGACTCGTTGCATTTCGTCGGCAACTTCTAATCCTTTTACGACCTTTCCAAATAAAGAGTACTGAGGTGGTAACCCTACTCCGCTTTGGCCGGTCACTATAAAGAATTGGCTTCCATTTGTGTTGGGCCCTGCATTAGCCATTGCGATAGAACCTATTTCATATCGACCTGGTGCGGGAAGTTCATCCTCAAAACGATAACCAGGTCCTCCTCTACCGGAACCCTCTGGGCATCCACCTTGGCACATGAACCCATTAATGATTCTGTGAAAGATCAATCCATCGTAATAGTGGTACCGAGAAAGAAACACAAAGTTATTCACAGTGACAGGGGCGTTTACAACATCTAAATGGATGACCATGTCGCCCATTGATGTCTCCATCGTAGCAGTGTAGTTTTTCGTGGTGTCTATACACATGGGTGGTTGCTCTGCGAATTGAGTTATTCTCTCGCTGGAACCATCTGCATTTGGGCAATCAGTCATAAATTTCCTTTTATAGTTATGTTTTGACGTAACCCTAGCCTGCAATTTTTATTTGACCACACCATCCGCTGCTTATGTCCATTATGAATCTACGATCCGCATATGGAGCAGAAACCTCAACAGGGAAAAATCCGCAAGATACGACATAAGCGAATGACTATATCCTGCGCAGTATGCGATGTTACATGGAGAGGTAAACCTGGCGACTCATGCTGGAGCTGTGGCAATAAGCAAACAACGATTGCTGTTCCGAGTCAAGTCAAGATTGTCTCTTAAAACGGGAGGCGGCCAGTTGATGATCTAACCCCCGATGATCATCAACTGTTTAGAGCCACCCGTTTAACTCCCTAATGGTTTGTAGCCCCCCGGTCAACTAACCACCTTGGAGTCGAAAAATCGTGTGTCATATGTCACAGTACACAATCTTTGGGTCGAAAGACAACATTTACGAAAAAAACTCTTAGCCATAGCCATGCATGAAAATTAGATCTTACTAAGATTAGTCATAATGTCTTCCAATGTATTGATTCCAGGCGCAGTTGTAGTTGGGTGCTTACTTATAATTTTTGCAATTTCATTAAGAGGCCGAGGAAAGCCTCAACCAAAAGTCTTTCAATTGCGGGTCCCGCAGAAAAAGAGAAGGCGCAATCAATCTCAGGAAGTATCTGATTTAGAGAGACATGACGGTATTACAAGTAAACAAAGCCTTTCGCAATGGCATGAGAAATATGAGAATGATTTGCTACGTTTTTTTGAAATACTCGACTCGCTAATCTTAAAAAGAATTGAGATTAATGAAAACGAAATTAGTCCAGAAATCTTCGACAAGATTAGAAAAGCAGGGCTTGAGCATCCTTCTCCAGAGATCGGAGCTGAACTAACTGCGATCATTGGAACTGCAAACTCAGCTAACTTAGCTTTAGGAAAAGATTCCTCAGATTCTCTTCAGAATCTCAGAGAAACCTATCAGAATTATCGGTTCGTCTGGGTTTCAAGAATTCGTCAATATATTGATGATCATGAACGTCTGATAAGTCTGCAAAAACCAATAGACTAGCAACTACAACACTCCCCGAAAATACCCCCAAAGAAGGTTCTATGAGCGACGTTAACGAGGTTCACTCTGCCGCTGCACGTGCATCAAGCGCAACAAAGATTTACGGCAAAGGAGATACGCTTGTCACTGCATTAGATAGCGTCGACATTTCGTTTGAGGCAGGAAAATTTTCAGTAATAATGGGGCCCTCAGGATCAGGCAAATCAACCTTAATGCATTGCATGGCTGGCTTGGACAATTTATCTAGCGGGAAGGTTTTTATAGGAGATACAGACCTTACGGAATTAAGTGAAAAGGAATTAACGCTACTTCGTCGCTCAAACATTGGTTTCATTTTCCAATCATTTAACTTAGTGCCGACTCTAAATGCTTTAGAAAATATCACGCTCCCGATCGATTTATCTGGCAATAAAGTCGATACGGATTGGGTTGATCAAATCACTGAGGTTGTGAACCTGTCTGATCGGCTTAAACATAAACCAAATGAGTTATCTGGCGGTCAACAACAACGTGTAGCTGTTTTGAGAGCCCTAGCAAGCAAACCGAATATCATTTTTGCTGATGAGCCAACAGGAAATCTTGATTCAAAAACAGGTAACGAAATCTTAGACTTTATGAGGCTCGCAACAACGGATTTGAACCAAACCATAGTGATGGTGACCCATGATCCTGTGGCAGCGAGTTATTCGGATCGTGTGACTTTTTTGGAAGACGGCAGGGTCGTTGGTGAAATATTTGAGCCAACAGCAGACAGCGTTATTGACCAGATGCGGTCCTTCGGTAGCTGAATCTCGCATGGGTTTATTTCAACTTGCAATCAAGAATGCCTATTCGAAACCGGGTCGTTTCTTACTCACGTCTCTAGCCGTTTTAGTAGGTGTGGCTTTGACTACTGCAGTATTTGTTTTTACGGATAGTTTACGGGCTACTCTCGGAGACTTAAGCGAGGATATTGAGTCTGGCTATGATTTAGCAATACGGTCGGAAATTCCCTTTGGTAATAGATTAGACGCAGCGCCTATTAGCCTTGATTTGCCAGATGAACTTTTGACAGTTGAAGGAGTTGTAGGTGTACAACCGCGAGTAATTGAGTTCGGAGTGATTCCAAATAGATCTGACGGCACCGCAGCGATAGCAAATCGTGGGCCCAATATTGGCGTCAACTGGGAAGAGACGGCACTAAACCCGAGATTGTACATTGCCGAGGGTAGGCCACCTACCGCTATTACAGAGTTTACTGTTGATACTGATACTGCAGAGGATGATGATTTTGTTGTGGGACAAACATATGCTCTTCAAACACCGTCAGGTCTTCGCGAGGTTCTGCTGGTAGGCACCTTTAACTTTGCTGACCCAGAAGAAAATGCAGTTGTAGGGGCGAAGATTGTCGCTATGAGCACGAATGCAGCAGTTGAATTTTTTAATGCAGGAATCGGGTTTGATGACATAACGCTAAGTGTTGAAGCAGGGTATGACCAAACCGGTATCAGCGAAAATATTGAAAAGATTCTTCCAACCGGTTTGGAGGTAGTAACGGTTGAAGATCTAGTCGAAGAACAAGCTAACAACTTCAACGAGTTCATTGATATTTTCAGAACTATTCTGTTGGTTTTTGCTTTTATTATTTTAATAGTGGCAGCGTTCATAATCTATAACGTGTTCTCGATAATCGTTGGTCAGAGAGTACAAGAAATTGGTTTACTCAGAGCGCTTGGCGCAACAGGCAAACAAATTACTAACTCCATAGTTACAGAAGCATTATGCGTGGGTATTTTTGCTACGGCATTTGGAATACTTTTGGGGTTCCCGATCGCATTTGGGCTACAGGAGCTACTTGCAGCTTTAGAGTTCGGGCCTGATGAGAATTCCCTTCCAGTAAATGCAACAACAATTATTGTTGGGTCCATATTAGGTATTGGTCTAACATTCATAGCTGCAGTGTGGCCTGCTATGAAAGCGCGTTCTATCTCTCCAATGGCAGCAATTAGGAATACTTCGCTATCAAGATATGTCGTGCCGAGACATATCGGTTATGGTTCTGCTTTGACAGGATTGGGAATCGCCACATTTATTCTGGGATTCGTTATTGACAATTGGCTCTTTATATTACTGTTGGGATTCTTGGCTGGAATATTGTTGTATTTAGGTCTAAGCCGAATCCAATTTTTAGCTGGGAAATTTTCATTCCTCTCAGTTGGACTTCTGCTTCTTGTCTTAGCACTTACAGCTGATTTCAGGACTTCGGTGCTTCTTGGGATTCTTGGGGCAGCAGCGTTGAACTGTTTCTTAGGCATAAATTTACTTAGTCCATATTTTGCAGAACCTATTACGAAGCTTCTTGGAACACCTGCCTCACGATTAGGCGTGCCGAGCAAAATGGCTCGATCAAATGCCGGACGTAATCCAGAGAGAACAGCAACTGCTGCATCTGCTTTGATGATTGGGTTAGCGTTAGTTGCGACTGTTTCAGTTGTATCGGAATCTTTAAAAGCAACAGTTGGGGATATTTTAGAAGAGGACGTCATTTCAGATTGGTGGGTACAAGGAGAAAGCTTGGGGCCCGAACCGCTTGGATTTAGCCCAACCATTACCAGTGAAATAGCTTCATTGCCTGAAGTCGAAGATGTACTTGCAATGCAATACTCTAATGAAGGATTAAGAACAGTTGAAGATATGCAGGTGAAACGTATTTACTCTGCGGACCTCGACTCCGTCTCAAACTATTTCAACATTGGTCTTGAGAAGAGTGATAGCTCGTTGCTGGGAAATAAAGCTCTTTATATTCATGAGGATGAAGCGAATAAGTATAATTTAGAGATCGGTTCATTCATCAACGTTGAATTTATGGATCAAACACAAATGGATCTTGTCGTAGCTGGGATATTTTCTTCGAAATCGGTTATTGACTCTGGCTGGTTGTTAGATTCATCCGTGTACTCCTCGAACCTGAATTTAGCGCCTCAAACCGATGATTTTGTCGGGGTACTCATTAAAGAGGGCATTAATGAGGCTCAAGCAAGAGCAGCTCTGGAAAATGTGCTTGTTGATTATGAACAAGTAAGAGCCCAGACAAAGGACGAAGTTAAGGATGAGGCAGAAAGTCAGATCAATCAAACAGTGACCATAGTCAGTGTTCTGTTATTTATTTCTGTTGTCTTGGCGGTTCTAGGTGTAGCAATTACCTTGGCCCTCTCGGTCTTTGAACGAACAAAAGAAATAGGGTTGACTCGAGCAGTCGGCGCTACACGAAAACAGATCAAACGAATGATTCGAGTTGAGGGAATTCTCGTCGCTCTCTTCGGAGGACTTCTTGGAGTAGGGCTGGGTCTCGTGTTCGGAATCGCTTGCGTTCAAATTATTCCAGATGACTTCGTGTCAACATTAGATATTCCCTGGCTCTTGATTCTCAGGAATTTAGTAATTGCTGGATTAGCAGGTTCGCTTGCTGCTTATTTCCCAGCCCGTAGAGCAGCCAAACTAAAAGTCTTGGATGCGATAAACCACGAATAAGTTATTTCTTCGCTTGAAGAACTTCTGGAAGTTGTTCTGCGTGAATGATAAGGAGCCTGCGTGTAGCTCGAGTTAGTGCTACATAAAGAGAACGTTCCCCATTCGTTGCACCATGTAATATCTCGCTTGGTTCAACAACAATGGCAACGTCGATTTCCAAACCCTTAACAAGGTCAACAGGCACAATTGTCACTTGACTGGTTAATGCTCCATCATCAACTAATCCGTGCTCAATGCTGGATGCTTTAAATGATTCCGAAAGCGGTTTGACATATTGTTCAGGGATTATCACCGCTAACGTTCCTGAGTCGCTTTCATCCAGTTCAGACCTGACTAGAGCGGTTATCGAACCTAACAGGCGCGCTGGGGTCTCAACCTTTATAAATTTAGGTTCCTCACCATGCTCTCTGACAGCATTGGGAATAGTACTTTCATACTGTGTTCCATCAAGAACTCGTGAAGCAACGTCCATTGTTGGTTGCGGGAGTCGATAACCCACAGTCAAGTAAGAGAATCTTGGTTCCTTGAGTGAAGAAAGCCCGTTTAGTATTTCATTCCAATCATCTTTAGCCCAAGCTCCAGTAGCTTGTGCCATATCACCTACAAGAGTGAAAGACCCATTTAACGACCTTCGATCCAGCATTCTAATCTCCATCGGCGAAAGGTCTTGAGCTTCGTCAACGACGATATGTCCAAATGTTCTAATTGCATCTTCTTCTTTATGTCCTGATCTTGGACCCAAAGCGGATTGCGCTTCATCGAGAATTGGTGCATCTTCTTTGGTCCATATTACCGACGAAACGTGATCAGAGCGCTCTCTGAATAACTTCAGGATTTCATCCTCAGTGACAAAATCATGTGCAGCACTTTTCAGCAACGCTTTACTTCCGAAAAGGTCGTGGATTAGGTGCTCGGGCGTTAAGGTTGGCCACATCCACTCCATAGTTTCACGAATTTCAATAACATTACCTAGATCCCTCATCAACTTTGTTGGGTTAAGATCGCCACTCCGTGAACTAGCAGCTAAAGCTTCGAAGACAGCATTTTTAACATAGCTCCTAGCGGCATTGTGATGTTTGTATCGACGTTTTGCTTCTGAAATTATTAGTGCTGACTCTTCAACTCGTAATCTCAGCCGTTGAAGCCCATAACCGATTAGAAGATCCTTCTTTAATGGTCTCTCTCTATCTCGAATCGCTCTACGGATTACATTCCGCATCTCAGCGTTTCCCTTTATTCGAGCAACATCCTCGGAGTCATAACCTCTAACTTTGACTCGATGGACAAGGTCACCAAGGACGGCAAGGTGCACACCTGCTTCCCCTAGCGATGGAAGAACTTGTTCAATATAAGTGAGGAATACTCTGTTAGGCCCAACTACTAAAACTCCTTGGCCTTCAAGTGGAAATCTATGGGTATAGAGGAGATATGCGGCTCGATGGAGAGCAACGACTGTTTTCCCAGTTCCTGGTCCTCCTTGAACCACGAGGGGTCCAGCAAGAGGTGCTCTGATAATTTCATCTTGTTCGCCTTGAATAGTGGCGATAATGTCACCTAATCGACCTGTTCGGGCTTGTTCCATTGTTGCAGCAAGAGTCATCCTCCCTTTGAAATAAGGAGCGTCAGAATCATCAATGATGTCTTCGCCAAAGAATTCATCTTCGATTCCTAAAAGTTTTTTTCCTCGAGAAGCAAAGTGTCGGCGTCTGGTTAGCCCCATTGCTTCTCGACCTGTCGCCCTATAAAACGGTTCGGAGATGGGTGCACGCCAGTCAACTGTGATTGGGTCCTGCTTTTCATCCCACACTGCGATTCGTCCTATATAGAAGGACTCGTTTGTATCATCTTCTCCAAACTGATCAATTCGACCAAAAACTAGTGATGCGTCGCCAATATCAAGCTGGGATAATCGTTTACCAACTTGGTCAGCAATGACATCCTTTTCAAATCTCGCTTGATGAGTTCCACCCTTTCCAGATTCGACCATGTTATGAAGTTTCTTCGCTTCTAGATGAGCCTTCTCAAGAATTTCGTACGCAATTTCAATGTATTCCTGTTCAGCTTTAAAATCTGGATGAATGGGGATCACCTCCTTAAAAGATCGTATTTAAGGGCATTTAGGTAGCTATCAATTCTAGCGATCTTTTAATCTTTCTCATCACAAGTTTTCCTTGGAGCTAATTTGTAAGAGTTTGAAAGCATTTATTGTGGCTAACTGCTCTAGATTTATGTTGTAGGAGATTTAAGCCTGATGAACGATACTTTTTTGAAAGCATGTAGGGGCGAACCGGTTGAATACACGCCTGTTTGGTTTATGCGTCAAGCAGGTAGATCTCTTCCTGAATACAGAGCGCTCCGGAAAGAGGGAAGCATCCTGAATGCTATTAAGGACCCTGATATATCAACGGAAATAACTTTGCAACCCATACGTCGGTACGGTGTAGACGCAGCAATTCTTTACTCTGATATTGTTGTTCCCGTTCATGCAATTGGTTTTGGAGTTGATATCAAGCCTGGGGTAGGTCCCGTTGCAATTGACCCCTTTAGATCGTCCTCAGATTTAAATCGGCTACGTTCACTAAATCCTCAGGTTGATACACCCTATGTGCTTGAAACAATTCAACGGCTGGTGGATGTGCTTGAGATCCCATTGATAGGGTTTGCTGGTGCGCCTTTTACTGTTGCCAGCTATTTAATTGAGGGTGGACCATCGCGTTCCTATCAAAAGACAAAGGCAATGATGTTCAGCGATAAGTCTTTATGGGATTCTCTGATGGAGAGATTGACAGATATTACGATTGAGTCGTTGGTTTCTCAGATAGAAGCTGGTGCGAGCGCTGTTCAATTATTTGACTCGTGGGCTGGTTCCCTATCCCCTGCACAATATGAACAATTTGTACTCCCTCACTCCCAACGAATATTTGAAGCTCTTTCCGAACACTCTGTCCCGCGTATTCATTTCGGAGTTGGAACTGGTGAAATACTTCACTTAATGAGTGCAGCAGGAGCAGATGTAGTAGGAGTCGATTGGCGTGTCCCGATTGATGAGGCACGGAAACGCATAGGAGTAGGTAAATCTGTACAAGGCAATTTAGACCCATCAATACTAGGGGGCGATTGGGAACTAATTTCTGAGGAAGTAATAGATATTCTCAAAAGGAATGCCGGACAGCATGGCCATATCTTTAACTTAGGTCACGGTGTAACCCCGGAAGTCAACCCAGATGTCCTCAAAAGAATAGTTGACTTGGTTCATAATTTTCGGACAGCCTCGTGAACATCACTATTGTCGGTGCTGGCATTTCTGGTCTGAGTGCCGCATTTGAGCTCCAGAAATCAGGTTTTGAAATCACGCTTCTTGAGGGTTCAGAGCGGTTAGGAGGAAAGATCCTAACGAGTGAAATTGAAGGATTTAATATTGATGCGGGACCTGATTCTTTTTTGACTCGTGACCCTGAAATGCGTGAGCTATGTATCGCTCTTGGTGTGGGAGATGAGCTCGTTGCTCCTACCGGTAAACCGGCAAAGGTTTGGGTGGACGGAGAAATGCATAGTTTACCCAAACGCCATTTTTTAGGAGTTCCTTTGGACCTGGATGAGTTAGAAGGACTGTCTTTGTTGACCAAAGAAGGAGCTAAAAGAGCAAAGCTTGATTTGACTCTGCCTGACAATAAACCAAACGAAGGTGAAACCGTAGGCTCTCTTATTCGCCGACGACTTGGAGACGAAGTTATGGATAGATTGGTTGGCCCGTTATTGGGAGGAATAAACGCTGGAGATGCAGACGACCTTTGTCTTGAGTCAGGTGTTCCGCAGTTGTTCAACGCAAGTCAAGGAGACTTTAGTCTTGTGAGGTCAATACAAAATTTTCTTGAGAATCAAAACAGGGATCCTGCAAGCCCAGTTTTTCTAACACACCCTGATGGCCTTCAAACAGTAGTTAAAAGACTAGAACAGGAAATTGATTCAAATATTCAAAGGAAAGAACGGGTGAAATCGGTTGGAATATCGGACAATTCCATAATTATTAATGGATCACAGGAACACCAAACAGATGCCGTAATTTTATGTATCCCAGCTTTTGCAGCCGCAGAGATCTTGCATGGTTCTTGCCCTAGAACGTCAAACTTGCTCGAAGGCATTCAGTATGCGTCAATGGCTTTCATAACGTTCGCGTTCAAAAAGGATGATGTTCCTGAATTCAACGGAAGCGGATTTCTTGTTGGTCGAGATGAAGATTTACTAACCACCGCATGTTCTTGGACATCAGAAAAGTGGGCTCATCTTAAGAATGACAACACAGTTTTCCTCAGACTTTCCGTGGGAAGATTTGATGATACGGAAGCACTTGACATGGAAGACAATGCATTGATAGAAACTCTTAAACTTGAGCTCGCAACTCTAACAGGTATCAAAGCTGACCCATTATCAACCAGAGTTACCCGGTGGCCAAATTCTTTTCCCCAATATGAGCTTGGCCATGGGGAGAAAGTAAATGCCATACGACAGCAAGCAGCGCTTGAAATGCCAGGAATGTTCCTAGCTGGATCGCCATTTAAAGGGATAGGATTGTCGGCCTGCATACGAGATGGAATTGAGCAGGCAAGAAAAGCTAAGAATTTTCTTATGCAAAGGTAAAACAGATGATCCCTTCGCAAATAGTTCTCTTTTTCAGATTTATAACGCGAAAGCAGACTCTGAAACCTATTTATTGCGGAATCTGTTTGGTGCTTTCATTACCTCCATGGGGTTTCTGGCCTCTAGCTTTTCTAGCTTTTGCCATGCTTGATCAAATCCTAAAAGAAACTCATGGAACAAAATCTAGATTCTTTACGGGATTCGGCTTTGCTGTCGGATGGCTTTTCCCAGGGACGTTCTGGATGATCGCATTAACAGTTCCAGGTTACTTTATTCAGGGCTTCCTTTTCAGTGGACTCTATGCACTTTCCACTTGTCTGATTCCAAGAAGCATGCACCGTTTAATTGCTTTACCGGCAGCATTCACATTGATAGAAGCTGTTCGGTATCGCTGGCCCTTTGGAGGTGTTCCTTTAGCAACTATTGCGATGTCGCAAAGTGACAGTCCCTTCGGGCAGACCGCTAGAGTACTTGGTCCATTGTTTCTCACAGCTTTCGTAATTATTTGCGGAATGGCATTTGCGATGCTCTGGGAAAAGAAATGGAAGCATGCAAGTGCGATCGTTTCAGTCCTGCTCCTCATTTGGGGCCTCAGCGCAATAGTGCCAAATGGATCTGCTTTTTCTACAATTGACGTCGCAATTGTTCAAGGCGGAGGTGAGCAAGGAACACGTGCCATAAACACAGATGAGCGTGAAGTTTTTGAGCGACATGTTGAGGCGACTGGGTTAATCCAAGGAAATCCAGATATTGTTCTTTGGCCAGAAGATGTTGTGAACCTTCGCCAGTTATTTATTGATTCGCCTGAGCGTTCGGAATTAAGTAACCTCGCCCAAGATTTAGATGCTTGGCTGCTTGCAGGAATTTTTGAGAGATTAAATGAAACTTCTAACGCAAATGCAACAGTCGCTATTGGGCCAGATGGAGAGATCTACGATAGGTACGATAAAGTTCGCTTGGTCCCTTTCGGCGAGTATGTTCCCCTGAGGTCTCTCATTGAGCCGTTTGCCCCCGAATATTTGCCAGTTCGCGATACCGTTTCTGGGACTGGGCCTCCAAATCTGTCTTTGGACCTTAGCGATAACGCTCTTGATGCAGGAATCTCTATTTCATGGGAAATTTTCTTTGAAGATCGGGCAAGGTCAGCGATCCAAAACGGAGGGCAAATTCTGTTAAACCCTACAAATGGGTCAAGCTATTGGCTGAGGATTCTTCAAACACAACAAATTGCTTCCTCGCAGTTAAGAGCTATTGAGAATGGTCGTTGGGTTCTTCAAGCAGCACCAACTGGGTTCAGTGCGATAATCAATTCAGATGGCAAAGTGCTACAACGAACTTCCATCTCTGAAATGAAAGTCTTGCAAGGCGAGGTTGAGTTGAGAGATGGATTAACCATTGCGACTCGTGTGGGCCCTTTCCCCATGATAATCATCTCAATTCTGTCGCTAGGTACAGCTTTTGCTTGCTCTCGAAAAGATCCCTAATCTACCTCAATCATCAATGTAGCCGGACCGTGATTAACGAGACTTACGTTCATATCTTCCCGAAAAATTCCAGTTTCAACTCTTAATCCAGATGCTTTCAAAGATTCAATGAAATATTCAATTAGGGGTTCAGCCTGTTCGGATCGTGCTGCATCTGACCAACCTGGCCTCCTTCCACTATCAACATTTCCATAAAGTGTAAATTGCGATACAACAAGGAATTCCCCGTCTACGTCCTCGCTTGAGAAATTCATTTGTCCATTCTCATCATCAAAAATTCGGATACCGATAACTTTTTTAGCTAACTTTTCCGCCACTTCTCTAGAGTCGCTATGCGTAACGCCCACAAAAACAAGGAGACCTTTTGAAATAGCACCTACAACCGAACCTCCAACCTCTACTGATGCCTCCGAAACCCGTTGAACTAAAGCTCGCAAAATACCTCCTTAAAGTCGTCGCCCAATGAGCTAATCATTAGTTGCCCTTTATGAAAAATCTAAAACCAAATTAGAAACATTTAATCATTTTGGATTGATTTGGTCCCCAATGTCCATACCCTTAAAGGCTGAACCTTAGGAATGGCGTGCCACTAACTAACGACTCAAAAAAACTTCGGATTGCAATGCTTGCATATAGAGGGAAGCCTCATGTTGGTGGTCAAGGCGTCTATGTACGCGAGATGAGTAAAGCACTGGTTGAACTAGGACACACAGTTGAAGTTTTCGGAGGTCCTCCGTATCCGGATCTAGATGACAAAGTCCCCTTACACAAATTTCCAAGTCTTGAAATCTTTAATGACCATTACCCAGGCCGCATACCTGGATTTTGGGAGATAAAAGACTATCCCGACTTTATTGAAGTCTGTTCATATCTCACTGGGAATTTTTCAGAGCCATTGTCCTTTTCGATGCGGGCATTCAGAGCCCTTAAGGAGCGATCAAACGAATTCGACTTAGTCATTGATAATGGATCACTAGCATATGGAAATCTCAAAATCCAGAAAAAGCTAGGCTTACCTATTCTGGGAATAATTCATCACCCAATTACTGTAGATCGCAGACTTGAACTCGATAATGCAAGAACATTCCTAGAACGTCTTGGGAAACGGCGCTGGTATGCATTCACAAGGATGCAAACACGGGTTTGCCAAAAAATCCAAAGAATTATTACAGTTTCTGAATCTTCAAAAGAAGATATTAGCCATGACCATAAGGTTGATATAAACAAAATCCATGTTGTTCCTATCGGCATTGATACCGATTTCTTCGCTCCTCAAACCGATATTGAAAGAATCCCAGGACGAATCGTTTCCACTGCCAGTGCAGATGTGCCATTAAAGGGACAAAAATTTCTCCTGGAGGCCATCGCAAAAGTTCGAAATGATTTTCCGCACGTGCATCTTGAACTTGTCGGGAAACAACGAGAAGGAAGTACGACAGCTGAAACTCTAAATCAATTGGGATTAGATGATATCGTCCGGTTTAATCAAGGAATTAGTTATGAAGAATTAGTGAATCTTCTAGCTTCTGCAGAAGTTGCGATCGTTCCTTCTCTGTATGAAGGTTTCTCAATCCCCGCAATAGAAGCGTTATCGTGCGGGGCGCCTCTAATAGCTTCAACTGGAGGAGCTCTCCCTGAAGTTGCAGGTCCACACCTAGAGACATGCTTGGCTGTGCCACCTGGTGATAGCGATGCTTTGGCAGACCAAATTAAATATGCTTTTCGAAATCCCGATCTATGCAAAGAAATAGGTCTAGCTGGACGTCAACGTGTAATTGAAAAGTGGAGTTGGAGAGAATCAGCAATTACCACAGCCGAACATTGCAGAACACTGTTATCGATTTGGCAAACAAAGTAGATCGCAATGCTCACTGTAGATTATGAACGATTAGATTTACATCCCGGCCATAAAGTGCTTGACCTCGGATGTGGATTTGGACGACATGCATATGAATCTCTTCGCAGAGGCGCTGAAGTGATTGCATGCGATATGGCATTACCCGAACTAAGCGAAGTCAGAGCAACTTACGCCGCAATGCTAGAAGCAAACGAAATTGACTCAAAATCCTTAGCCTTTGCATGCGCGGGTGATGCCACAGCTCTTCCCTTTTCTGACAATACATTCGATCGAATTATTGCAAGCGAGGTTCTTGAACATATTGAGAATGACGGAGCTGCCTTAGAGGAACTTTTCCGAGTTCTTAAGCCAAACGGTAGAATAGCAATAACTATTCCCGCCTTTCTTCCCGAAAAGATTTGCTGGATGCTATCAGACGAATATCATGCTCCCAAAGAAGTCGGCGGACATGTTCGAATCTATAGAAAGAATGACATCCATAGGAAAATGAAGCTAAAGGGCTTACATCCATTTGACTATCACCGGGCTCATGCTCTTCATTCCCCGTATTGGTGGTTGAAATGCGCTGTCGGACCAAAGAATGACTCGAATAGATTAGTTCGCCTATATCTGCGATTTCTTACCTGGGATATTGTTAAGCAACCAAGAATAACGAAGTATCTAGAAACGGTCCTTCAGCCTGTTCTTGGAAAGAGTGCGATAGTCTATGGTCAGAAAAAAGAATTCTTGTAACGAAGGAAATTCATTGACCCCCAACCCCACAGATATCGTTCTCACAGACAACGACTTGAAACAGACGGCAGAGTCAATAGCCGAATGGCAGCTGGAGTCTGGAATGATCCCGTGGTTTCCTGGTGGTCACGCTGATCCTTGGAATCACATCGAAGCAACCATGGCCCTTCACACAGCTGGGTTAGTTGATGAAGCGCTTAAAGGATATGAGTGGCTTGAAAGGATTCAACGCGATGACGGCTCTTGGCACAATTACTATCTCGAGGACAGAATTGAACAAGATAAAATTGATTCAAATTGCGTTGCGTACATCGCAACCGGAGTTTTGCACAGCTATTTAATCTCACAAGATACAGGATTCCTTGAATCGATGTGGAAGGTAGTAGAACCTGCAATTGATTTTGTTGTAGATATGCAAACTGAGCGTGGAGAAATAATCTGGGCGCGCCATTCAGATGGAACGCTTTGGTCTTATGCACTTCTAACAGGGTCATCTAGTATTGCGCACTCAATTAGGAGCGCTATCAAAATAGCAACTGAACTAGGTTTTGAAAAAAGAAGATGGGAATCCTCCTATATTAAACTCGCTAATGTTATTCAGACAGTGCCTGAAGCGTTTGCTCCAAAATATAGATGGGCGATGGATTGGTATTACCCAGTCCTATCAGGCGTATTAACAGGTGAGATGGGGAAAAAGCATCTTGGTGAAAAGAACGAGACTTTTGAAATTCAAGGAAAAGGTATTCGTTGCGTTGCTGATCGTCCTTGGATAACAACAGCAGAAACGTGCGAATGCGCATTGGCGTTTCAAAGCATTGGTGACACCCAGCATGCATTGGAACTATTTAAACAGATCCAAATTTTTAGAAATGATAAGGGACAATACCTTACTGGAATGGTTTACCCTGAATCTATCTCATTTCCTGAAGAGGAATATTCGACATATTCTGCAGCAGCCGTTGTTCTGGCCGCTGATTCTTTAATGGGAATAACAAAAGCTTCCCAGCTTTTCTCGAATCACGAATTTTTACCAGTGCTTTAGATTTCTATTTCTTCAAAACATCCAACGCAGTATCTGCATGCACGTTCATATTTGTTTCGCTTTTGATCACCTCGAGAATCGTTCTATCCGCTCCTATTACGTATGTGATTCTCTTATTTCCGAATGGCCCCATTCGCTTGGCTCCTAGTATTGATGCAATATTTTGATCAGGGTCTGATAAGAGCGGGAACCCAAGCTGGTGTTTATCATCAAATTCTTTCTGCTTTTCGACTTGATCCATGCTTATACCAACTGGTTGTGCGCCTAATTCGGAAAATTCTGACTCAAGGTCACGAAAGTGGCAACTTTCTACTGTGCAACCGGGTGTCATTGCTTTTGGGTAGAAAAAAAGGACAACTGGACCATTTTCTAACATTGATGATAACGAAACCGAAGCACCTTCTTGGTTGATAGCTTCGAAGTCAGGTACTGTTTCACCTTTTTTCATTTGATCTCCTAAAAATCTGAATGCCTTTATAGTTTAGTCATTTCAGGTTTAAACGCGTTTCAAAATTCTTAATGAACCTTCAACCTGTACCTCTTCCCAATTGCCACTCTCAATTGCTGGAAGGTAGATCTGTTCATATGGTGGACGTCCCCCATCCTTTGGATTAGGGAAAACATCATGAATCGCCAGTAACCCACCTTGTTTTACTTTCGGAACCCAACCATTAAAGTCAGCTTTTGCGGGCTCTTCTCCATGACCTCCATCTATAAAGAGAAACGAGAGAGGTGTAGTCCAGTTTCTCGCAATCACGCCCGAATGACCTACAAGAGCAATGACTACATCTTCTAAACCTGCAGTGAAAATGGCATCTCGGAAGTACGGAAGCGTATCCATAACTCCTTTTCGTTTATCAATAAGTTGAGGGTCATGATGCTCCCAACCCTCTTGATTTTCTTCAGACCCTCGATGATGGTCCAGGGCATATAAGACTCGTCCGATGCTTTGCGCAGCATAACCAAGATAAACGGAAGATTTTCCACAGTAGCTTCCAACTTCTAAAAGAGGACCATCAACCTCCACTGAAACAGCAGCATCATAAAGCGCGATCGCTTCATTTTGCGGTAAGAATCCTTTCACTGCTTCAGCGACTTTAAATTGATCGGAATCCATCATTAGATATTACAGGGAGTTTATCTTTGGAGACGGTGCCGTGGATGATTCCTTAAAGAGATACTTTTCAAGAATAAAATATTTAGCGCCCCATAACAATGTGTAGCCTATGGCGTTTGCCAAATTTATCGCTATCCACGTTTCCCAAATTGAATCAGCTAAATAAACAAAGATTGTCGAAATTCCTAACCCTAAAAAAGCTAGCATCCAATACGGTAAAATTTCGTTACGAATATTTGTGACTGACCTTTTTCGCCAAACCCAGAATCTGTTCAGTAAATAATTCGGTGTAGTTGAAATCGTTACAGCTAGAACATTACTTAATAAGGGATTGAGTTTTCCTACCTCATAAAAGAGGAAAAGAAGAACTTGACCAATTGGTGCAGTAAACAACGAGACATAAACATATCGAAGTTTTTTTCGCAGCTCGTATTTAGACATCAATCAATTACTCGAAAGAAAATCGATACACATTAGTTTCCCGCTCAAT
>DBHP01000086.1 GCA_002295705.1 Candidatus Neomicrothrix sp. UBA825
TCGCAGTTTTGTTGGGATTGCTATGCGGCCTTGAGCATCGGTTTTTACTTCTGATATGCTCGCAGACCATCTTCGTTGAGCATCTGCAGTGACCTTTTTTGTTTGGACTTGTTCAATTAATCTCTCTGCAACTTTTTCAATCTCTTCAGCTGAATAGACCATAAGGCATGGAGCTTGCAACGATTTTGCAATGAACGCCGCCTCCTGAAGATAGCGTCGAAAGTTAGGGGGCAATACTAGCCTGCCCTTTTCATCAAGTAATCGCTCGTGCTCGCCTGTAAACATCGTATTCCCTGGTTATCTGCACTCAACTTTGCGGGGCAAAGTCATATAGTGCTTGAGTATTCCTACCCTTTTCTCTCCCTTACGCCCCACATTAACCCTTTTACTTCCACTTTTCAACACTTTGCACAAAAAAATGATCGAAAAATGTTTTCTAGATCACCGGCTTCAAGTTGGACTTAGAAAGTTACGTCAAAGTGAAGGCAGTGCCGATAAAAACGCATTCAGTGCGCTCTGTTTTTGGCATCCTGAACCTATACCGGCGCGACTGATCAATTTATCAAGATTAGGGATCGGGGAACTAGCGTATGCAGCTATCATGTGCTCTGGTTTCCAATTGATGATTAAAGCGCATTGGAATCTAGTACCGAACTTTGAGCGGCGCTGAGAAATACCTAAAATTTTTCTGTTATCGATAAATAGCTCACCTGGGGCTCTGCCTATAAAGCAGATCAAATCGGATGCCTCTGATCGGGAGAAGCTTTCATCAAAGAGGGAACATTCAATACCTAGTCGCTCCAAAGCGTCATGCCAGATCCTGCCAATCCATATAGATGCTTTTGCAATATCGGCAATCCAAAATTTAGATTCTTTCGGAATGAAAATATCCACCCAAAGCATATCGTCTGGTGAGACAAGCACAGATCCTCCACCACTCTGCCTTACAGTTAAGTTGATATTTTGCTCTTCAAGGTAACTCGAATTCAGGAAATCCCTCCCCCTTTGGCTTTTTCCCAATACCAGACAGGAATCTTTAGGCTCTATGACCCAGACTGTCGGTTTTCGCCATTCGTCGAGATTAGCTTCGTGAGCAAGAGCCGTTTCGGAGTATTTAGTTTCAATTGTCCAAGTGTTCAATTTGTTGGCGGGTCTTCGATCATGCAATATATTTTCACTTTCTTGAAGGCCAGTCCCGGCACCAGTTCAGATAGGTCACCACATCGCCAGCCAATCTCGAAAAATCTTCACTTGATCCATATGCGGTATGAATTCTGAAATCAATGTACGATTTTTCTGGAACTGGTAAGAACGGTGGTCTTGTGTACCAGTTTGTTCTTCGAATTCGCCAAAGTTGCTTTAAAGCAATAGGCCATAGTGAGGGTTTCTTTACGACAGCTAGAATTGCCAACATAACGG
Organism: Candidatus Neomicrothrix sp. UBA825; assembly: GCA_002295705.1. Classification (GTDB taxonomy): domain Bacteria; phylum Actinomycetota; class Acidimicrobiia; order Acidimicrobiales; family UBA8592; genus UBA8592. The sequence goes on from DBHP01000086.1 coordinate 1,420, forward strand.
CTTTGCTGCTGATTTCTGATGTCATTGTCTTCTGTAACGAAAGATACTCACTTTAGCAATTGCTACTGAATCGGGTCGTCTGGTCGGAATTTGTCCCTCATTTTGCCCCGTTTGTCGTCAATTGCATTCTTCAGGTTGCCTGAGCGGACATTCATTGATAGCTGGTTCATTCCAGCTCGACCGAGCCTTCTGAGATTTTGTTCAAATAATAAAGCAGCCGCAAGCATCATTGCAAAGCCTATGAATGCCAACAAAAAGCTGATAGATAATGTGAGTACTATGGTTACGAGGCCGAGAATAAAACCAAGCACAGACCATTTGATATTTCGAGCTGAATGGGTGTAGACCGTTGTTGTCGCTACCTCTTTTGCTAAAGCTGGGTCAGTTTCATGTAACTGCTGTTCTATTTGACTAAGTATTTTTTGTTCATCATCTGATAATGGCATACTTATATCATCGCATAAAGACCGGCATTCAACAACGTATGGAAGCTGAGTTTTATTATCAAGACTCTGGCCCCCATTGCTGGATTCCCCTTTTCTTGGAATTCAAACCCTTTTCTGTCAATGTACTTACTAAACCAATTGAGTCTGGGCCATATTTTGATCGGATAATGTCAATTGCATCTTCAGTTTCTCTCCATTCACGATCATTGGATTCAATTTCGTCAAAGGATAGTTGCAGTCCATTTTTTGCCTGAGAAAAGTTTGATGCTCCAATACCCAGTAGACGGACACCAGTTGATAAATCAATAGTTTCAAGTAATGCAATCGTTTCCCGAGCGATCACTTTTCCGCTATCGGTTGGGTTCGGGAGGGTTACTGATCTCACTAAGGTTGAAAAATCAGAAAGCCGAACCTTCAGAGATAAGGTCCTAGCTAGGTTTTCGGAGCCTCTCAATCTCTTGCCAACCGAGTCAGAAAGTCGAAAAATCTCTGAATGGACTCTCGGTAGGTCAAATATGTCGTTGGCAAAAGTTTCTTCGTTTGATATTGATTTAGCTTTATGCGTAGGTTCAACGTTTCGTTCATCGATACCAAAAGACAGTCGGTGAAGATGTGCCCCCTGCACCTTGCCTAATGCATCCTTCAGAACACCGAGCGGAAATGCTCGCAATTCGGAAACAGCAGTTATGCCTAGTTGGGCCAAGCGCTTCACAGTAGCTGGACCAACCCCCCATAATGCTTTCACAGGCAACTTATCTAAGAAATCGATAACACCGTCAGGGTGAATGACCATGACACCGATTCCAGGAATTGGCCCAGATTCACTTGGCGAAGGTTTAGCTTCTTCGGTGGCTAATTTCGCCATAAATTTATTCGGAGCAATACCAACAGAGCAACTCAAACCTTGTTCAGAACGGATATCTTCTCTTATTGCTTTGGCTATTTCGACAGGAGTCCCATATAGCCGCTGACTGCCTCCGACATCTAAAAAAGCTTCATCAAGCGAAATGGGTTCAACGAGCGGGGTATATCTATTAAAAATTTGCATGACCTTGTAACTAGTCGCTGCATAATATGTATGATCTCCTGGAAGAAAAATTGCCTCAGGACAAAGCTTCTTTGCTCGAAAGGCTGGCATCGCCGAATGGATCCCAAATGAACGTGCCTCATATGAGGCAGCAGCCACTACTCCGCGATTTCCCGCGCCACCTACGACTACAGGTTTGCCAATAAGTTCTGGCCTTCGCACAAGTTCAGCAGAGACAAAGAAAGCATCCATGTCAATATGCATGATGTGTGAAGTTGAAATTTTTTTACTCATATCAGACGCTGTTAAGGGTGACCAATGTGATGGCACCCATACGATAATTTAAGCCTAGGACATACCTTACTACGAGTCCATGTTTCTTTTTAGGTGCCATTAGTCACCGTTTAATTGATAAAAACTTCAAGTTCTAGGTGACTGATGCTTTATGATTGAAGCATGGCTGATGAAATAAACCCAGAAGAGGGGGATTCCTCAGAACCTAGAGGGTCTTCTATTGAGGTTATACCTAACTCAAAGATTGGTAAGCACGAAGTAACCAATCTACCCGTCACAGCTACTCCGATGTCAGGTCCGTCAAAGCCTTCTCAGGCGATGGCATTCGGTTCAATACTTTTAGGAGGACTCTGTGGTGGACTGATAGGTTTTGCATTCACAGATTTGCAGTGTTCTGGCAGTTGTACAGGGGCATCTGGGGTTAGTGCTCTTATCGGGGCAATAGTTGGTGCTGGGGGTGTTGGAGTCGTGTCAATTCTGGCTTTACGAGCCATGAACGAATGGAAAAGTAAGTCAGAGCCTGAAACAGATACCAGCACCGGCAAAGACGACAAGCAAGAACCTGTAGATGATTAGCCATCATGAACTGCGTGATGTAGCCCTAGAGTGCGTTGCTAATGTTACATCTTCAATCGATATTCAATCAGTAAATGAACGAAGAACTGACTTTGAAATGAAATCTTCTTCCTCTGATTATGTTACTTCGCTAGATCGACATATTGAGCTAGAAACTGTTCAGTTCATCCGAAAAAATCGAGCGAACGACGGGATTCTTGGCGAAGAAGGGGCTGCTACATCTGGAACATCTGGAATTAGATGGATAATTGATCCGATAGATGGAACAAGTAACTTTGTATATGGGATTCCCTATTTCAGTATTTCTATTGCTATAGAAGTTGCGGGAGATGTTGTCGCTGGGGTTGTAGCAGACCTGAGCTCTAACGATATTTTTGATGCTGTCAAAGACCACGGCTCAAGGTGCAATAACGAAATAATTAGGGTGAATAATAATGATTCTCTTCAGAGTGCCATAGTCACAACAGGATTCAGTTACAGACGTGAAAGAAGGGAGGTTCAAGGGAGCATCTTGCAATACATTCTCCCTAGAGTCGGTGATATTCGTCGCTTCGGTTCTGCTGCTCTGGATCTTTGCTGGCTTGCTGCGGGTAGAGCAGACGCGTTCTATGAAGAAGGCCTGAACCTATGGGATTACGCTGCTGGTAGTCTGATAGTCTCCGAAGCTGGCGGCACGGTTAGAATAAAGAATCTAACTAGGGGTATAAATCTTCTAACTGCTACGAATGCTCATTTAGATAAGGAATTTCAAATTTTGCTAGGTAACTCGCTGCAACATTAACTCAGGAATCCTTACCTCTACCTACCAACCATCTTGATAATCACCTATGCTGTGCGTATGACTACAACGATTTTAGTTGTTGAGGACGATGAACGCATTCGCACAGCGGTCCGGTTAGCTCTTGAAAAAGAGGGATGGAGTGTCCTAGATGCTGCAACCGGCGAAGAAGCACTTCAAATTTTCCAGTCAGAGAAATGCGATATTCTTCTAATTGACATCATGCTTCCTGGTATGGATGGATTCGAAGTTTGCCGTGCTATCAGGAAAATTTCTGAAGTGCCTGTTGTAATGGTGACTGCAAGAGATGACACTCATGACGTTGTGGCCGGATTAGAGGCCGGAGCGGACGATTACTTAACGAAACCTTTCGCTCCTAAAGAACTCAGCGCCAGAATACGGGCGCTTTTGAGGAGAGTTCGTCTCCCCTCCCCAGAATTGAGCAAGCTTGATTTCGGAGATCTAAAGATTCTTCCAGATCAGGGTCAAGTAATAGTAAACGATCAAACTATTCACCTAACCAGAACAGAGTTTCAATTACTCGCTGAGCTTGCTTCTGTACCAGATCGTGTTTTCAGCAGAGATGAACTTTTGGAACGAGTTTGGGGTACGGACTACTTTGGCGATGGGAGATTAGTTGACGTTCACATTCGGAGACTACGAAAGAAAATTGAGCCTGAAGATGCGCGACCTCAATATGTAGTTACTGTTCGCGGTTTTGGTTACAAATTAAAGAGTTGACAAATAGTGAAATCACCTAAACGGTCACTCCGTATCCGGACAAGGCTAATTTTGACTTTCGGATTAAGCGCATTGTTGATCACCAGTGGAATATCTGTGCTCACATATTTTCTCGTGCGAGGAAACCTAATTGAGAACAGAGACCAAAGCGCGATGAGCGTTGCTTCAGTTAATGCGAGGCAAGCTGAGCGTAGAATTTTTGAAGGAGCTACGGATAAAGCAGTAAGAGATTTTCTTTCAAACCTTCGAGGGGTTCGTGCAGAATCAACACCGGTATTGAGGCTTGAGACTGACTGGATTTCAGCTGATCCGGTCGTTTTCGCAGCTCCGGATAGTATTGATGCGAAGCTATTAGAAATCATTAATAGCTCATCTTTGGACGGGGCAAAAATGAAATACCGTATGGGGAATGGCACCCCTGTGCTCGTTGTTGGATTTCCTTTAGTAACTCGTAATGCCCTTTATTTTGAAGCAACACCCCTTGACGACATCGAGGATACTCTTGATTCTCTAGCGAACATTCTGATGCTTGTCAGTGGTGGCATGTTTCTTTTTGGAATTGCCTTGGGTACGTGGTCATCGAGAAGAGTTCTATTTCCCGTAGAGGAAGTAGGACAGACAGCAAGAGCAATTGCAGTTGGTGACCTCTCGGCGCGTCTTGATGTTGGAAATGACCCGGACCTTGAGATGCTTGCATCAACATTTAATCAAATGGCTAATACTTTGGAACGAAGGATTCAAGCAGATGCTAAATTTGCAAGCAATGTATCTCACGAGCTTCGTTCACCCTTAACTACCATCATGGCGTCTATTGATGTTGTAAATAGCAATGCAGACTCTCTTGACGAAAGCTCTAAACTTGCCCTTGGTCTTTTGAATGAGGACTTAGAGCGCTTCAAACAACTAGTTGAAGATCTTCTAGAAATCTCACGTTACGATGTCGGTGTCAACGCTCTAACACTAGAGAGATTTCTTATTGTTGAGTTCTTGGAGAGGGTAGCGGAGCAGAGAGGCTCCGGTGAAATAAATATTGATTTCCCATTTGAGATAAACGATATTCTTATCGAAGCTGATAAGAGACGGCTTGCAAGGGTGTTGAGTAATTTACTTGATAATGCCGATCATTATGCGGGGGGTGCCACCCGAATAGAAGTACAAGTCCATGAGGACACGTTGATACTTTCTGTTATCGATAATGGGCCAGGGATTAGTAGAGAGGATCGGTCGTCGATCTTTGAAAGATTCGCTCGTGGAACAGAGGGAAGTCGCAGAGGATCCAGTACAGGGACGGGTTTGGGGTTATCGCTCGTAGCTGAGCACGTCAAACTTCATGGCGGATCTGTAGAGGTTTTGAACGCCAATTCGGATGGAAGTGGATCGATATTTATCGTAACTTTGCCAGGAGTAATTAGATGAGTAAGACACCTATTCATTTACTGCTAGTGTTTTTATTTGCGTCTTTATCCTGCGGTATTCCAGAAGATGATAAACCCGGAACAGTAGCCTCCCCGTTGATTGATCGTGCTGAAATTCCGGAAGGCGACTTGGGTGATGAGGAAACCCGAAATGAATACATTTACCTTTTTGACATAGAAAATAAGCTCTCACCTGTTTTAAGAACAATCCCATCTATTGACTTAAAAGTCACCGATTTGATAAATGAACTCACCGCTGATTTATTGCCAGTTGAGCGCCAAGCAAACTTGAGTACAACGGTCCCGATAGGTCTATCGTTAGCAGGAGTAACTCAAGATAATGATCTTGTGATTATCAACTTTAATGCGGGTGGCTTAGAAGTGATTGAAGGAGATGAACTTGCTAAAGCTTTAGCACAGATTGTTTGGACTTTGACAGAAACTGGCGATTTGGATTCCATTATCATTTCAATAGAGGGAGAAGTAAAAACATGGCCTACCCCTAATAGCGGAGATCAACAACTGTTAAGAAGAATACAATT
>DBHP01000111.1:0-2072 GCA_002295705.1 Candidatus Neomicrothrix sp. UBA825
TAGATGTGATCTGACGACATTGTTGATCGATTAGCAGCCCAAGATAAGCCGCCATTATTGTTCATCCATTCAACTTGGCGAACCGTCAAAAAGATTGTTGCTAGGGCAGGGGTATTATAGGTTTGGTTCTTTCTGCTATTATCTAGAGCGATTTTAAGATCTAGACCGGCGGGAGTCCACCGATTACGGCTTGTAATATCGTCTATTCTTTGCACAGCAGCTGGGGAACAAGCAGCTACCCAAAGACCACCATCGCTCGCAAAGCATTTCTGGGGAGCGAAATAGTAGCAGTCGACATTATCGGGATCCCAAACGATGCCACCAGCAGCGGAAGTCGCATCGACGAGGACAAGCGCCTCATCTGCAGACGTGTTAGCGGGTCTGTGGAGATCCATCGATACACCGGTTGAGGTCTCGTTATGGGTAAAGGCATAGGTATCAGCACCTGATTCTTCAATCAGCGGTCCTGTACCAGGTTCAAATTCGGCGACCACTGGCTCGCTAATATGAGGCGCTGCCCTTGAAGCGGTTGCAAATTTTGACGAAAATTCACCGAAGACTAAATGATGACTCTTTTCAGATATCAGGGAAAAAGTTGCTGCATCCCAAAAGAGAGTGCTTCCACCATTTCCCAAGATAATCTCCCAATCATCTGGAAGCCCAAAAAGTTCCGATAGCCCGTCTCTTAAGCGGCCAACCATATTCTTGACAGGTGATTGACGGTGGCTTGTGCCCATGTACGCTTCTGATATGTCAGCTAATGCAGCGAGGTCGGATTTACGAACCAACGAAGGGCCACTACCAAAGCGTCCATCAGTTGGTAAGAGCTCGTTAGGAATAGAAATATTATTTATAGTCACGTAAAGAAAATAGTCTTAACTTAAGCTGAAGTGGCGTAGCTATAGAGAAATTAAATAATCTGTAATATTCAAGAAGTGTGACATCATTGGTAAGAAGCCAACTGGAGGAATCAATTACATGGAATCTAGAATTTCCAAGAGAGTTGGAGCCATAGCTCCATCGGCTACGTTAGCCGTGACGTCAAAAGCAAAAGAATTGAAAGCTGCTGGCGCGCCTGTCATAGGCTTTGGTGCTGGTGAACCTGACTTCCCAACACCGTCGTATATTGTCGAAGCAGCAGTTAAAGCTTGTTCAGATCCTGTAAATCATCGATATAGTCCAGCTGGCGGTTTACCCGACCTCAAAGAAGCGATAGCAGCGAAGACCCTCAGGGACTCGGGTTTAGCAGTATCACCCAATCAAGTCGTTGTGACCAACGGGGGGAAGCATGCCGTATATAACTGTATGCAGGTTATCTTAAATGCAGGAGATGAAGTTCTGCTTCCTGCGCCATATTGGACAACATATCCTGAGCCAATTGCTCTCGCAGGAGCGACAACAACTGTCTTGCCAACCACAGAAGAAACTGGGTTTCGCGTAACTGTTGACCAACTAAACGCATCTCTAACCGAGCGGACAAAAGCTCTAATTTTTGTGTCTCCATCAAACCCTACAGGTTCGGTGTATCCGAAGGAAGAAATTGAAGCTATAGGGCAGTGGGCTCTAGAGAACGATGTCTGGATTTTTGCAGATGAAATCTACGAGCATCTCGTTTACGGCACGAATGTCCATTATTCACTCCCATCGTTAGTTCCTGAATGCGCTGACCAAACAGTGATCCTAAATGGAGTAGCTAAAACATATGCTATGACAGGCTGGCGCGTTGGCTGGATTATCGCTCCGGAAGATGTAGCAAAAGCATCATCAACTCTTCAATCGCACCAAACTTCAAACGTTGCGAATGTTTCACAACAAGCAGCCTTAGCTGCTGTCTCTGGCACGCTAGATGCGGTGGATGAAATGCGGTCTGCCTTTGATAACAGACGGCAAGTGATGTATTCGATGCTCAGCGAAATTGACGAAGTTTCAGTGCTTGAACCGCAAGGGGCCTTTTACGCATTCCCGAACTTTTCAGGATGTCTAAACAGGAACATAGCAGGCAAACGAATAGAAACTACCCTAGATCTTGCGGAGCTATTTCTCGAAGAGATACATGTTGCAGTAGTACCAGG
>DBHP01000111.1:2491-4101 GCA_002295705.1 Candidatus Neomicrothrix sp. UBA825
CTATTAAATGGCTAATGCATAAAGAAACTCAAATAAAGCCATACGGAAGTTGGAGTTCTCCTATTTCAGCAGAATCGCTTGTCAAAGGCGTCTCAACCATTTCAGAGATTAAAACAGACCAAAGCGATATTTGGTGGTCCGAATCAAGACCGGAAGAAGGTGGAAGAGTCGCAATTGTATGCCTTTTCGAGGGGCAAGGCCCACAAGAAATTACGCCAGCAGAAGCCAACGTGCGAAGTAAAGTTCATGAATATGGGGGTGGCGCCTGGTGGATAAGAGGCAAGACATTATTTTATGTAAATTTTGACGATCAGAGAATTCGAAAGATTGAATACGGACACGAGGAGCAATTACTAACTCCCGAACCTCCAGAGGGGCAAAGTTGGCGATTCGCTGACGGCAGGATAACACCCGATGGTGAATGGTGTATCTGCGTAAGAGAAATTCATCGCAATATTACCGATCACCACATCGAACCAGATAACCAACTCGTAGCCATCAAAACAGATGGCTCCATGGAAGTGAATGAACTTGTCGTGGGAGCTGATTTCTATGCTTTTCCGCGGCCTTCACCCGATGGCGAATTTTTAGCATGGATTCAATGGAACCATCCATCAATGCCTTGGTGGGGAACAGAGCTTTGGATTGGACACTTTGAGGGTGGCGAAATCACGAAAGGTCAAAGGATCGCTGGAGGTGGAGATGAGTCCGTGCTCCAACCTGAATGGTCATCCGCAAGTGATCTCTTCTACCTAAGTGACCGGTCAGGATGGTCAAACTTATACAAATTCTCATCAGATGAAGATGAATTAATTATCGGAGGAGAGTTTGATATCGGGATGCCTCTTTGGGTATTCGACCAGTCGCGCTATGTGCTACTTGAAACAGGGGCTCCAATAGCATCAGCCACTGCACCAGATGGTGAAACTTACATAGCAACCCCTTCATCACTAACTCCCTTTGCATGGTCCTCAATTCATCAAATTAGAACCTCTGAAAAAGATGATGTAATTCTCTTGGCTGCAAGCCACAAAGCAGGGCCATCAATAATCAAGGGAATTGAGAAGCAAAAGATTCTCAAATCCCCAAAGCCGCACGAGCTCGACAACGCCTTCTTGCCACCGCCCGAATTGATTCAATTCCCCACACTCGACGGGGAAAATGCGCACGTTCGCTACTATGCTCCCGCTCATTTGAATACCAAAGCACCAGACGGTGAATTGCCTCCGCTCTTAGTTCTAGCTCACGGAGGACCGACCGCGAGCACACGAAACGAACTATCACTGGCGTTACGATACTGGACGAGTCGTGGATGGGCAGTTGCGGACGTTGACTATCGAGGAAGCACAGGGTACGGGCGCTCCTACATGAATGCACTTGATGGCCAGTGGGGATTAATTGACGTCGCTGACTGCGTAGCTGCAGCTCGTTTTCTTGTCGCAGCGGGTCGTGTAGATGCCAACCGCATAGCAATCAAAGGTGGAAGCGCAGGAGGCCTGACCGTGCTTGCCGCCCTGTCCGGCTACGATGATTTCTCTGCGGGCTCTTGCGGGTACGGAGTTGCAGATTTAGAAATACTTGCGAACGATACTCACAAGTTTGAATCACGC
>DBHP01000049.1 GCA_002295705.1 Candidatus Neomicrothrix sp. UBA825
TAGTTAGAACCCATGCGCAAATAGCGCCAATTGCTGAGGTTTTCAAAGATCAGGATATTAAATTCAGAGTGGCAGCTGATAGCGAATCCACAGCTGGATCAGGTAGCGACGACGAGGTCCAAATTCTTACTCTTCACGCAGCAAAGGGATTGGAGTGGAAGATAGTTCATCTCTGCGGTGTTGAGGAAGGGTTCCATCCTATTGCCCATGCCAATACTGAGTCGGCCTTAAGCGAAGAGCGACGTCTATTCTTTGTAGGATTAACGAGGGCTGAGGAAGAGCTTCATATTTCTTGGGCCAGAAATCGTTCCCTAGGAGGCAAAAGAAGCAGAAAACCTTCAACATATATCAAAGAACTAACCAATCTCTTAGACCCGACTCCATTCAAATTTGTCAGCGATACGAAGAATTTATCGCAGAAAATACGGACCTTCCTTAGTTCACGTAATGTGACGGATCACCAACAGAACACTACTGATAGCGAGAAAAGTTGTACAGACAAATTGGACTCAATGCGAAGAAACATTGCCAAAGTTAATGATTCTAAACCAGAGATCGTGCTATCAGATGATGCCATTGCGGCACTTGTCTCAGCAAAGCCCAAATCAATACAAGATTTATATAAGATACCTCAGGTCAGTTCGTTAGTTATTGATCGCTTTGGCGAACAGATAATTAGAATCTTTTCGTAATAGTTCCAGTTGACTCGCTTATATTGCTAAAATTTCGCATGGCCGGTAAGGACTCATCTTCTTCAGACCTCCAAAGGTCTTTAGGCCTCCGGCACGTCTTTGTTCTAAGCACTGGGGGCACAATTAGCGCAGGCTTGTTCTTCCTTCCCAGCTTTGCAGTTGATAAAGCTGGCCCATCTGCGGTTCTTGCCTACTTAATTGCGGGCCTTCTAGCGTTACCCGCAATGCTTAGCGTATCAGAGTTGTCTACTGCGATGCCTCGAGCCGGCGGCCTCTACTATTTTCTCGCAAGAGCACTTGGTCCTGCCGGAGGAACCCTTAGCGGAGTCTCCACATGGGTGTCTCTTGTTATGAAGGATGCTTTCGCTCTAGTAGGCATGAGCGCTTATCTGAATTTAATCGTTGACTTACCAGCGAAACCTACTGCGATTTGCTTGATAGCTTTCTTTACTATCTTAAATATTGTTGGTTCGAAGACTAGTGCTTCCCTGCAAATGGGAATGGTGGCTTTTTTGCTCGGCATTATGGGATGGTACATGATCGCTGGACTCCCGGATACTAACAGTGGTCTCGGTGATTTTGACCCCTTCTTTACAAGCGGGTCGGGCGGATTTGTCGCAGCTATCGGCCTTGTTTTTGTCAGCTACGGAGGTTTAACAAAAGTTGCTAGCATCGCAGAAGAGGTTGAGGACCCTTCAAAAAATATTCCTCTTGGAGTTATCGTTTCTCTATTTGTAAGCACTGTAGTTTATACAGTCGGTGTTTTAGTAGCAGTTGCGGTTGTACCTGCTGATGATCTAATCGTTGATCAGGCTCCCCTACATACTGCTGCCGAATACTTCATGCCAGCAGTCGGCGCAGGATTCGTTATTGCAGCTGCATTGGCTGCTTTCGCTTCGGCGGCTAATGCTGGAATTCTTGCGGCGGCACGCTACCCCATGGCTATGAGCCGCGATGGCCTTATGAGTACAAAATTTCTCGAGCTCAGCAGATTTGGGACACCTATTTGGGGCATCATACTAACTGGGGCAGGTATGTCATTTGTGGTAGTCGCCTTCGGAGCAGGAGCGATCGCCAAGCTTGCAAGCGCTTTCGTTTTAGTTAAATTAGCTCTTGTAAATTTGGCTGTAATCGTGCTGAGGTCTGCAAGGATTTCTTCATATGCCCCAGGCTTTAAAACTCCTCTTTATCCTTTCACTCAAATTCTTGGTATCGGTATCTCTTTGTTTCTGATCGTGAAGCTTGGGTCTTTCCCATTGCTTCTGGTGTGTGCTGCAACTTTGCTGACGCTTGTTTGGTATCACTTCATAGGAAAGAAGAAAGCGACGCAAAAAGCTGGTGCGATACATCACATTTACGAGAGGTTAGGTCGAGCGGCTGATACTAGTGTTGATCGAGAAATTTCTGCTGCTATGCAAAGTCACGGGCTTCGCTCTGAGGATGACTATGCTGGCTTGATTGCGAGAGCTTCAGTGCTCTATGTTCCGAACGATGGTGATATTGATCTAGCAGCGACTCGCGCTTCACAGGTTTTAAGTCATCGAATAGGAATTGATGCTGATACGGTCAACGAACAATTCTTAGAAACAGGTTCGCTTTGGATACAGCCCTCTCAAACTCACCCGACAGCCACACCAGTTGCGTTCTTTGATGACGCAGAGGATGATCATTTAGTGATCGTAAAAAGTGAGGCTGGGATCACAATACCTGCCGAATGGGGAGGTCGAAATGAGCGCGTGAATGCTTTATTTTTTCTTGCCGGCACCACAGCAAAACCAGGCCGTGCTCTTCGTTTAGCTGGAGAGCTGGCTGGCTATTTAGACGATAATAAGTCTGCGGTATCATTAGATGCGGCCCACGAAGCTGAAGTAAAAGATGGACTTTTGCCTGGGTTAGAGATCGGACAGTATCCACTCCTACCTGAAACAGCGATGCGTTCACTTATAGGCAAAAAAATTGAAGATCTAATTTTAGATAAAGATCTTCACATCGAGGCCATACGCAGGGGTGAAACAGTACTCAGAGCTGACCCTGACACGGAACTCCTTGCTGACGATCAGCTGACCATTATCGGACCAATTGGCGAACTTCCTGACACTGATGAATTAGCTAATTCAGTCTGACAGATCAAATTAGAGAAAAGTCAGCGATTACGGGCGCATGATCAGAAGGCTTTTCACCTTTTCGCGCGTTTCGATCTACAACGATGGTTTCTATTCTTTGATTCATTGCAATGGTTGGCAAGATAAAGTCGATTCGCATTCCCATTTTCTTGTAAAAGCTACCTTGTCGATAATCCCAGAAGGTATAGATCCCTGCCTCATCAGGGTTTTGATAGCGAAGGGAGTCAATCAGCCCCCAATCTAATACTTGAAAGAAAGCATCTCTCTCAGGCTCACTCACGTGAGTTGCTCCTTTGAACGAATTGATATCCCAGACATCATGATCATCTGGAGCGACGTTAAAATCGCCAAGAACGGCGAGGTTATCATTTGGGTCATTATTTAGTTCGAGGTGAGATCTCAATCTTGATAACCAATCAAGTTTGTAATGGTAGTGATCGTGCCCTACCTCTCGTCCATTGGGAACATATGCGCTAGCAACACGAACATCGTTGCAAGTCGCCCAAATAATTCGGGCGTCAGGGTCCTCTGGCTTCCCATCATCAAAGCCGTAACATACATCATCTAAACCAACATTGCTTAGGATCGCAACACCATTCCATCTGCCTTCGCCGTTGTGCACGCTTTCATAACCCATCTCTTTGAAGACGGAATGCGGGAACGCGTCAGAAGTCATCTTGGTTTCTTGTATGCATAAAACGGATGGATTAAATCTATTAACCCAGTCAACCACTCTCGGCATTCTCGCTTTCAAGGAGTTAACATTCCATGTGGCGATTCGCATTAATTTCGATCCTTACATTTATTTACCCTCAAGACTTCATATAAATCCTTGAGTGCTTGTTGTTCACTCATCACCTTAATTGTACGCATGCCCATTTGACGGGCTGGTTTAAGATTAATACCCAAATCATCAAGAAAAACACATTCAGCTGGGTCAACACCGATTACTTGACATGCCGCTTCATAAAATACCTTCTCAGGTTTTCTTACTCCTATCTTTGAAGACTCTATTACATCGTCTACCAAGTCAATCACCATTTCTAGATGAGCTGTGGGGCTTCTTTTATCTCTGGGTGAATCATTAGAGCTTTGTTGTAGATTATTTGTCAGGATGGCCAACTTGTATTGCGTTCTTAGAGACTTAATGGCATCTACCATATTTGGACGAATTGTTGTTTCCAGACATTTCAACACGCGTTCAGCGCTGAGACTAACTCCGAGAGCTACAGCCTCCTCCTCAAAAGCAGAGATAAATTGATCTCTTGTTACTTCGTTGCGTTCATATTTCGCCCACGCGTTCGTATCTGGGTTTATGCTGTTTATCTTACGAATGACTCCAGATGGTATTGCTACCTCTCTCTCGTACTCTCCGAACGCATCAAAAGGACTCGTCGTGATTACTCCCCCGAAATCAAAAAGTATCGCTTTGATCATTGCTAGATCATACGACTTTCGATGCCACAAGACATAGTCAGAAATAACCAAAAGCGTTCAACGATAAGGTACCCTCAAGTCAATGGCTCATGAATACATCTTCACTATGCACAAATGCTCTCGGTTCTACCCTCCGGATCGCGAAGTCCTCAAGGACATAAGTCTCTCTTTTTTCCCTGGAGCGAAAATAGGTGTCCTAGGAATGAACGGTGCAGGAAAATCTTCGCTCCTAAAAATTATGGCTGGCCTAGACGATGGATTTACAGGCGAAGCGAGGTTGACTTCTTCATTTACTGTCGGGTACTTGCCCCAGGAACCCGAGTTAAACACTGCGAAGACAGTCCATGAAAACGTAATGGATGGAGTCGGGGAAATAGCTTCGCTACTAGAAGACTATGACCAAGTCTTGGCGGCTTGGTCCGACCCAGATGCAGATTTTGAAAAGCTTGGATCTTTACAAGCTGAAATTGAAGGGAAAATTGACGCCGCGGGAGCATGGGATCTTCAACGAATGGTGGAGATAGCCATGGATGCCCTTAGGCTACCGCCAGGCGACTCAAGCGTTCAAAACCTGTCGGGTGGCGAAACGCGCAGAGTTGCGTTATGCAAGCTGCTCCTTTCAAAGCCGGACTTACTTCTTCTTGACGAACCAACTAATCATCTGGATGCAGAATCAGTTGCTTGGCTGGAACGTTTCCTCAACGATTATGTCGGCACAGTTGTAGCAATAACACACGACCGATATTTCTTAGACAATGTCGCTGAGTGGATCCTTGAGCTGGATAGAGGACGTGGAATCCCTTTCCAAGGGAACTACTCAAGCTGGTTAGAGCAAAAGGAAAAGCGTTTATCCGATGAAAAGAACAGGGACGCGGCACGACAGAGAACTTTAGCTCGTGAGCTCGAATGGGTGCGAATGGCACCAAAGGCACGTCAAGCAAAGGGGAAAGCTCGATTGGCGGCCTACGATAAACTCCTAGCAGAATCAAAATCTAGCGATCGCTCCCAAAGGGAACTCCAAATTAATATCCCTGTTGACCAAAGACTCGGTGACCACGTTATTGAGGTTGATGGGCTTTCAAAGAGTTTTGGTGAAAAACTCTTGATAGAGAACCTTTCATTTTCTTTACCCAAAGCTGGGATAGTTGGAATAGTTGGGGCTAATGGAGCTGGTAAATCTACGCTGTTCAAACTTTTGACGGGAACCGAGCCTGCTGATTCAGGCACTATAAGGATCGGGCCGACAGTTGACCTCGGGTATGTTGATCAATCACGAGAATCTCTTGACCCATCTAAAAGTGTTTACGAAGAGATAACCGGTGATGTTGAAAATCTAATAATCGGGGGAAGAGAAGTAAATGGGCGTGCATACACAGCTTCCTTTAACTTCCGAGGATCAGACCAACAAAAGCTTGTTGGAGATTTATCAGGTGGTGAACGTAACAGGGTTCACTTAGCGAAAGTGCTCAAGAGTGGCGCCAACGTACTTCTCTTGGACGAACCAACGAATGATTTAGACGTGGATACTTTACGAGCCTTGGAGGGAGGGCTTGAGGACTTCGCAGGCTGTGCCGTGGTAATTAGCCACGACCGATGGTTCCTTGACAGAATCGCTACTCACGTACTTGCCTTTGAGGGAAATTCCGTAGTTCGGTGGTTTGAGGGAAATTTCAGTGAGTATGAGAACTTCCTTCGAAAAGAGTTTGGGAGCAATAATCAACCGACTCGAATTAAATATAAGGCTATTACTCGCTAATTCCCAAGACTGTTTTCTAGCCCAGAAGATACACCAATTTGATTTTTAGTTTCGAAGTAACCTTAGTGACCTCTAATAGACACCAAAGAGGTTGTAATATCTCTTTATGTATTTTGTTGCTCGCTTGGTGGGGAAAATTGTTGCTTTTCTGTCGCCTCTTCTTCGAAGAGGTGGAGGAACATCTGCACCTGGAATGGCTTTACTTAGACTTCATCCAAATGCGTTTTCTAAATTATCTGACAGTTTAGATAAAGGTAGCGTTTTGATATCCGCAACAAATGGCAAAACAACAACAACTAGGTTCCTGAGTGAAATACTTAATGACGCTGGAGTTGCTTGCGTTTCTAATACTTCAGGAGCAAATCTCAAAAGTGGTGTAGCAACTGCATTACTTACTAAAGAGCGACATCATGACCTCGGAGTGCTTGAGGTTGACGAAGCTGCTCTACCAGAAATCGTCAAAGAGAATAGGCCCCGTATGTTGATTCTTATGAACTTATTTCGGGACCAACTTGATAGGTACGGAGAACTTGAAAGCATCGCCAAGCGATGGCGAAAGATGATTTTTGAACTCCATCCGGACACACGACTATTGGTGAATGCTGATGACCCAATTCTTGCAGATATTGGATTACAAAGACCTGGCTCTGTTTTCTTCGGACTTGGAGACGCCTCTGGGTATTCACGCGACCAGCTACAGCACGCATCGGATTCATCAAATTGTCCGCAGTGCTCCGCACCTTTATCTTACAAACATGTCACATTGAGCCATATGGGAGATTGGAAATGCGAAAACTGTAACCTAACCAGACCGCAACTAGATTTTGAAGTATCTCAAATCCGACTATACGGGTTAAATCGGAGTGAATTCACTATTTACGGTAAGTCGGGCTTCCATGAAATCTCATCTACTATGCCAGGTCTTCATAACGTTTACAATGCTCTTGCGGCCTTTTCGGCTGCAAGTGAACTCGGTATTGACCACGGAGAAATTGCCGCTTCAATCAGTCAAACAGTTGCAGCATTCGGAAGAACCGAAAAAGTAATAATTAATGACCGGGAAATTCATATATTACTTGCCAAGAACCCTGCAGGAGCAAATGCAAACATTGATACTCTGCTTCTCCACCCGGGCCCGCTTCATCTATGCGTATTACTAAATGATCGAGTTGCTGATGGAAGAGATGTGAGTTGGATTTGGGATGTCGACTACGAAAGGGTTCTCAATAGGGTTAAAACACTTCATGTTGGTGGAGAACGTTCTTACGACCTTGCGCTACGTTTTCTTTATGGTGGATTTGAGAAAGAATTAATACAGGTAACAGACAGTATCCCTGAACTTTTGGACAGATTGGTGTCCTCAACACCGAATGACAGCAAGATATTTGTTTTACCGTCTTATACCGCAATGCTTGATTTGAGAGATCATCTTGTTAAGCGAAATGCAACCCATGCTTTTTGGAAGGATGGCAAATGACAGAAATCCGAATATGTCACCTTTACCCAGACCATATGAATATTTATGGGGATCGTGGGAATATCTCTGTTCTGAC
>DBHP01000007.1:0-9278 GCA_002295705.1 Candidatus Neomicrothrix sp. UBA825
AAAACCTTGTGTGCCGTTCAATTCGCATTGCTCGTAATAATATGCTTCAAGTTCCGGCATGTGCGCGGCCGGTGATAGCGGCAACCCAAATTTGGCAGCCCTACGGGCAGCAATTTTGCTAGTCCCTCCAATCATAATTAATGGATGTGGTTTCGTTAGTGGCGACGGCGTGATTCGATGTGTTTCTCCTTTATATTGGAAAGGCTCGCCAGTCCATGCATCGAGTAGAGTCTGGATGCTCTCATCCATAATTTTTCCTCTGTTGTCCCAGTCTTTACCCATGAGCTGATATTCACTGGGCCGATATCCAAGGCCGAAAATAACAGTGAGTCGCCCTCCACTCAATAGATCAATGACTGCAATATCTTCTGCGACTCTAACCGGATCATGTAAAGGCAGTAGTAAAGCTGATATTGATGCCGACAGATTTGTTGTTCGTGCGAGAACAGTTCCTGCGTTCATTAATGGTGTGGGGCTCCAAGCATTATCAGCACCATGGTGTTCTTCGAACGTTGCCATGAAAAACCCATTTTGGTCAGCGAATTCAGCCATATCCAACATGGCTTTGTATCTGTCTGAGAGTGACTGGCTGTCAAGTGTTGGGTCTATTAGGTTGAATCGTATTAGTGAGAAAGGCATGAGTTCTCCTGAGGTTTTTCTTTTAAGTTAGTTGATGTTTTGTAACGAGACATAATATTGTGTCAGCTCACAGCGGGTAGGCCCGATTTAGATAGTTCCATGAACAAGCCGTACAAACTTCAACTTCGTAACATGTAAATGAGCCTTTTCTTTTGCGTATTCGATCAAAGTCTCTCTTTGAATTTACGCATCGACCATGAGAAGGTAGCCGTGGCCCAAATACATAATTTACTGTCACTAAAGTGTCCTCAGAACATATGGGGCAATCTCCCAATTGTTTATAGGAATAGTTATGTGCGGCTCTAAGAAGTTCTGGGTGTGCATCACAGACATCATGGCTTGAAAGCATTCCTGTTCGATATTGCTCAAGTATTCGTCTCTTTTCAAGTTCATAACTTATCTCACTTGTTGGACGTTTTTTCGTTAACTGAGAGGGCAGAAAGGCCATAAAATAACATTAATTTAGGACCAGACTAGAAGCATTATTTTCTCTCCTAGTTATCTTTACGCCCTCTCCACTCGGCTAGGAAATCAAGTGCTTCTTGCTTGCTAACAGGACCGCTTTCTATGAACAAGTTTTCAAGGAGTTGGAGGACTTCTCCCACCCTGGGCCCCTGGGGCATCTCCAAAATACTAATAATTTCAGAACCTGTGAAGGGGGGAGTGTAATTTTCTAATTCAGGGTCAAGGTAACGTGCTTTGCGATGTATCGTTGCGATTTTTCTACGAGCGCCGCGTTGTATAGAAGCAATTTCAATTGAACCTTGGCGGTTTTCTCCTGCATATAAGTACCACTTTCTATATTGAGCATTATCCATTGACTTTGTCAGTATCATTTGTGAAGCACTTATCAAGTTGTCTATTGCGTCAATATCCTGGTTTGAATATTTCAACTCTTTCAATCTGTTCTTTCTTGACTCAGAAGCACTGTCGATTAACAACGCTGCAAGGCGTATGCAGTGGTCATGTCTGAGATAACGAATTCGATGTTGCCTTCTGCAATTCTTTAGCTCAGGCAAGAATCTTTCATGGAGCTTCGTTTTTAACAGGAACTTAAACCCGGGGTTTGGGTCTGGGGTAATAAGTAATTTGTTCAACTCATCACGTATGCGTTCATTTGAAACAATCTGAAGTCGCCCCTTTAACTCACTTACGCTTTTCTTAATTCCCTTGTCGAGCGTGAGGTTAAAACGAGAGATGAACCGAGCAGCTCTCATCATTCGGAGTGGGTCCTCAGAGAATGAAATATGTGGGTCAAGCGGCGTTCGAAGGATTTTCATTTGAAGATCTCTCAATCCATTAAATGGGTCAATAAGTTTCCCAGATTCGAGGTTTATAGCCATGGCGTTGATGGTGAAATCCCGACGAGAAAGATCCTCCTGAAGGTCAGTTGAGAAAGTGACAACTGGCTTACGCGATTCTGAGACATAGGATTCTGACCTGTGAGTTGTAATTTCTATTGTTTTGCCATTGACCTGGGCTCCAATTGTTCCGAATCGTTGTCCGGAAAGCCACACACTTTCAGCTAGTGGTTGAATTATTGTCTTTATTTCGTCAGGCGTTGCATCAGTTGTGAAATCCAAATCAAGATGAAAAGTGTCATTCAGCCCTGCACATATATCACGAACTATGCCGCCGACAAGGTAAATCTGTTTCCCATCTGATTTAAAGCACTCATTTATCGGTGAAGTAAATTCCAATAGCTTCTTGAATTGTTCAGTGTTCATGAGTACGTAATATTTCTGCGACCTCATCAATTGCTTCGCTACCAATACCCCCATTAGATAATTCTTCAGGGTGTGTTTCTTTATCAACTAATGCATGTAATACCGCACAAGTTGAAAGTTCTAAAGCTTGGAGATCGTATCCTCCCTCTAAAAAGACTAGACGACGTCCAGCAGGAACTGTTTGGATTATTCGGGAAGTAAGCAAGTTATAGTCCCCTGATGTTAATCCTAACTCTGTAAGGGGGTCTCTACGGTGAGCATCGAATCCAGCTGAAATAATTAGCCACGTGGGCTCAAATTCCTCAATAATCGGTAACGCTAGCTTCTCCCATGCTGACACATAGACATCTCCAGTAGTCCCTGGCCGTAATGGAATATTCAGAGTCGTTCCTATTCCATCGCCTATTCCCCTTTCATTAACTGCTCCAGTCCATGGATAAAGAGGCATCTGGTGAAGAGAAACGAATAAGACGTTAGGGTCTGAGTAGAAGACGTCTTGCGTGCCATTTCCATGATGAGCGTCGTAGTCAACAATAAGAACTTTCTCTCCTTCATTTCTCAATTTCATTGCCGTAACTGCAACGTTATTTAATAAACAGAAACCCATTGATTTGGATGTTGTTGCGTGGTGACCTGGTGGACGAACTGCGCAGAATGCTGAAGTGGCGGTTCCATTTTGTAGTTCATCAATAGCTTGTAGCCCTGCCCCAGCGGCTACAAGCGCCGCTTTCCAAGAAGCAGAACTCATTCTTGTATCAGCATCAACGACTCCACCGCCTCGTTCAGATATTTCTTTCAGTTCATAAATAAGTTCTTGGTCATGGACTTGTAAAACTAAATTTTCATCTACTGCTTCAGCACGAAGTTTTGTAACGGTTGACCCCATTCGTGCTCGCTCAAGTCCATCTAACACAGCCGATAATCGGTCGGGTCTTTCCGGATGGTTTCCGCTTGGCTCATGTTCAAAGCAAATATCATTACTGATGAAGAGGATTCCCATAGCACTAAGGGTAGTTGACGATACACATCACTTTTGTGCCAAATATAGCAACTTTTCTAAAAAGCCAAGATTTTCTCAATGTGTTTCACCTGTTCAGAGGGTTTTATAAAGAAAATCTCCGTTTAATTTTAGGATGTATGGCAAGCCGGCATTAAAGTCCCCTTTGTAATCTTTTAGGGGGTTCCATGACGATTCGTATTGTTACCGATAGCGCCAGTGATATTAGTTTGGAAGAAGCTGAGGATCTTGGTATTGAAATTGTTCCTCTTTCTGTGCGATTCGGGGAGGCTGAATACACCGATCTGGTTGACCTCTCAGTTTCTGACTTTTACCAAAAGATGAGCGAAAGTGAGCTTTTGCCATCAACAGCTGCTCCTTCGCCCGGTGCATTCGAAGCAGCATTCAAAAGGTGTGCAGAGGCTGGAGCAGAGGGAGTTATCTGTATCAATCTATCTTTAGCCCTTTCTGCAACTGGACAAGCTGCACAGTTAGCTGCAGATGCGCTTGCTGATACACTGCCTGTAAAATGTATTGATTCAAAATCCATCACGTGCGGTTTAGGAACGATCATTCGTAAAGCTGCGGACGCTGCGAAAAATGGTGGATCCATGGATGAAATACTCTCTTTAGTTGAGAACTTAGCGAGCAGGACAAGGATCTTCGCTACATTAGACACACTTGAAAATCTCAAGAAAGGTGGCCGAATTGGCGGAGCGAAAGCGATGTTGGGAACGATGTTGCAATTCAAACCTTGCCTTGATTTAAGTAGTGGAGAGGTTGTTGAGGCGGGGCGACAGAGAACCAGAAAAAAGTCGCTTATCTGGCTTAAAGAAGTCCTTGAAGGCGAAAGCGAAATTTCAGAATTGAGCATAATTCATGGAGACGCTCCAGATGTCGAAGAATTCGCAACGCTCATTTCTGATATCGTTCCTAGGGAACAGATCCGAATAAATCAACTTGGTGCAGTTATTGGGACGCACGGAGGCCCCAGAGTGTTGGGTGTCACTTATCTTGTCGAATAGTCCTTTGGACATAGTCAAGTAAAGTGACTGACTCCTTTAATTCAGATACAAGAATATTACTTGGACGAAAATTATCAGGGAGATATGTTCTTACTTCGGTCATTTCATCTGAGTCAGGAACTCAAACATGGTTGGCGAGAGACTTGGTGTTATCACGAGATGTCGCTGTCAACCTCACTGATCCCTTTCAGATAACAAATTCCGACCATGTTTCGTTATTTAGAAAAGAAGCAAAACTGATTTCAAGACTTAATCATCCTTCGATTGTCACTGTTTTAGATACAACTGGTGACGAAGACTTAGAAGCAATAGTTATTGAGTTAGTGAAAGAAGAAACAATTTTTGATTATGTGGAACGTACAGGACCTCTATCTCTAGATTTTGCACTACAAATAACGAAACAGATTGCAGATGCTCTTTCATATGCGCACGAACAAGGGGTTCTGCATGGAAGCCTTGACCCGAAACGTATTTTTTTATGCCCCAATAGAGGTCCTCAAGTCTCAGGATTTGGTTTCAATAACTTTAGAAGTCTTATCTCCAAAGATTTATTACCCGATAGTGAAAACGACACTGATCATGATCCTGGTTTCAATGAAGATTCATTGACCTCGACCGTACACGGCGATATCTTTTCACTCGGGAAAATCTTACAATACATGCTCGTCGGCTCACTAAAAATCCCTAAAAAGAGCCAGTTATCAAAATTAATAAATAAAGAAATTATGCAATCTATCGAAAAAGCGACGGCAGGCGTACAAACTGAGAGATATTCTAGTGTTGTGGACTTTATAGATGACTTAGAAGAAGAATCACCAAATACAGACTCGAATCAAGAGAGCATTGATAAAAATCAATCACCAAAGACCTTTGATATAAATACGTTTATATCTAAGTTTCTTCTAACTGGTTTTGTATTTTTTCTGATCCTAGGAATAATTTTCGCAGCAAATGGAAATCCGTTTAGTTCAGATGATAACGATGAATCTTTTGAAGTCGTGGAAGCTACGGCTACGCCAATACCATCAACTTCAGTTCCATCTCAACAACCTGAAGTTGAAGAATCTGCTGAAACTGCAGAAAGTTCTGAGTCCAACTCCGAGTTATCTGAATCAGCAGTTTCACCGATTTTTGAGATGGTATCTGTTCTGGGTGCAAATGACTTCGATCCTTTGGGTGACGGCGTAGAGCACCCAGAACTAATTGATAATTTATTAGATGAGGATCCTGAAACAATCTGGTATAGCGAAACCTACGCTAACCGTTCAATGGGCGGCTTAAAAGATGGTGTTGGGCTAGTTATAGAGTTAAAGAAGCCTTACGAGCTTCAACGAGTAGTTATTGAAACTGCAAACACTGGTTGGTCTGGTGATATTTTCGTTGCAGACTCTCCCCAAAGCGCATTAGCTGCGTGGGGAACATCTGTCGGATCTATAGCTTCGTCACAAGGAAATGCAACCGTAGACTTAACAGGAGTTACGGGTGGCGCTGTTCTTGTTTGGTTTACTGACCTTGGAGATAAACCTCCACCTGGTATCCGAATGGAGATATCTGGAATAGAAGTTTCGTAAACAGATATCAGTACCCTATTTGTAGTAGAGATAGTCGTGTCATTTGATGAATCCCAACTTGTAGCAGAAGCGCAACAAGGAAGTAGAGATGCTTTAGAGCAGTTACTTGAACACAACTATGATTTTATTTTTTCAATCTGCCGGAGAATAACAGGAAATATTGATGATGCTAATGAAGCAACCCAAGAGACATTGATATCAGTTGCAAGAAACATTTCCTCATTTAACTCAACTGCAAAATTTTCAACATGGGTCTACCGCATTGCCACGAATGCGTCATTAGACGAGATTCGGAAAAAGTCTCGCAGACCAACAACTGAATTCAATGAAGAAACTGTTATAACCAAAACAACACCAAGTCTTGAAGATTCACTAATTGACAGCATTGACATTGATATTGCTTTACAAAGATTACCAGAGGAATTTCGCGTAGTTCTCGTGCTCCGAGATCAATTGGGTACTAGCTATGAAGAAATTGGTGAAATCCTTGATGTTCCATCAGGCACTGTGAAGTCACGGATTGCCCGTGCCCGCCAAAAGATGAAAGAAGAAATTTTGGGGAACAAAAACCATTTACGCGAAGTCAAAGAGGTTAACGATGGATGATTCTAAAAGACATAATGATTTTGAATTAATAAGCGCCTACATAGATGGCAGAGTAACTGATGCGGAACGAGCGCGCATTGAGTCAGATCCCAAATTAATGAACGAGGTACACCAGATTCTCTCGATAAGTAAAAAGGTTGGGAAAATTGTACCGAACGATCCGGAAACGAAAGCAATTCATATCCAGGCTGCATTAAACGAGATGCCCGTGAATTTGCCTGATTCGGTAATACCTATCAGAAATGCCAACAAACGAAGCTCTTTCTTTGCGAGACCAGCTCGAATTCTTGGAACAGTTGCTGCTGCAATACTAGTTATTATTGCTATTCCGTTATTCAGATCCGGAGACAGTTCAACGACACAGATAGCGTCTGAAAATCTTGAAAAATCAGATACCGAACAAGTGCCAGAAAGTGCCCCTGTAGAAGAGAGAGAACAAAGGAATGATGGTGCTGATCTGGAAGAATCAGCTCCCCTTAACTCGAGTCAAAACGAAACAGCTACAGATCGAGAAAAAGAAGGTGAAATCGCAACAGATATTGATCTGACAGAAGATAATGAACCAGATATTTCAGAGAATATAGAAGAATCTCAAAATGAAAAACTAACTAGTGGTGATCCTTCTACCGCTGGGTTACAAGCAGTAACAACTCTGGAAGAACCAATTAGGCGAGGACCTGTAAATACCTACACATCGGATAATCCTAACGAATACGACTCTTACCTTCTTCAAGACGTACGTATTGAAACGGGGGAAGAGTTCGATACGTTCATTATTCAGTTGACAGCTACTGATGATGATCCTCCCTCCATGGCCCCAGGCCCATATGCAATCCGGTTAAATGAGGAAAATTTTGTCCAAGAGGAGAGTCCTCGCTCAGTACCAGAAGATATATACGAGCATCTGGTTATAGAAATTAGTGGAAGAGGGGGGACATGGACCACTGAAGAAGAATATGAACCGTCGTGGGGATCCTTTGAACAGAGAATCGAAGCGGAAGGATCTGTTTTGACTGGCATCTATTTTGGAGACTTTGAATCGACTCTCACATTTGTTTTAGGTATAGAGTCAGGAAGTTCATTCAGGTCTTTTCAGACTCTTGAACCTCCACGTTTAATAATTGAGGTAGACCACATTGTTGGTGAGTAGTGATCTCGAGATAGACGAATAATCTTGTTGAATCGAATTAGCTCCATCAATTCTCAAAAAATTATTCAAAAAGTGATCTAAGCGGGTATTCTCACCACATGGTCGAAACAGACAATTTCCAACCAGAGGATCAAAAATCAAACGATTCTCTTGAAGGATTAGTTACCGAAAAGATAGTTAGAAAGATTGAAAGCATACGAGTAAAGACTTCAGGTCCAGCTATACGGATAAGTCGGACCTTGGTTTATGGATTAACTGCAACAATTACTATATTAATAGCGCTACCTTTTCTTTTCATTGGAATCAGTCGAGGCCTTATTGAGGTGTTTGATCAATGGGTCTTTTCAGAACGTTCAAGAGCAGTTTGGTTCGTCTACCTTTTAAGCGCTACGTTATGGTCCACCATCGGTCTTTTAATATGGAGACGAAGACCAAAAGGTGCAGCAACACCCAAAAAAGGTGTTTCTCATATGGAAGGAAATGATGTCTGAGCACAAAGAGGTTGTTATTATCGGTTCCGGTCCAGCTGGACTTACAGCTGCAATCTACACTGCACGTGCCAATCTAGAACCCCTAGTCATAGAGGGAGAGCCATCCTCAACAAGCGACCAGCCCGGGGGCCAACTGATGCTGACCACCGATGTTGAAAATTACCCTGGATTTCCATCAGGGATTATGGGTCCAGAATTAATGTCTAACTTTAGAGCACAGGCAGAACGATTCGGAGCTGAATTATTAACAAAGAAAGTCACGCGAGTGAATCTTCACACCGCACCTTTTCAAATATGGGTAGGTGATCCATCATCAACCGAACCAACATTCACTGCCGAATCAATAATTGTTTCAACTGGTGCTAAAGCCCTGATGCTTAACCTCCCTAACGAAATAGAACTCGTAGGACACGGGATCTCAACGTGCGCTACTTGCGATGGTTTCTTCTTTAAAGATCAAGAGATCGCTGTCGTAGGTGGAGGAGACTCAGCAGTTGAGGAAGCAATGTTTCTCTCTCGATTTGCTAGCAAGGTGACCATAATTCACCGTCGAGACCAACTTCGTGCATCAAAGATCATGCAAGATCGGGCATTCGCTAATCCTAAAATAGAATTTCTTTGGAATCACCAAGTAACTGGATACATCGGTGGTACCAAACTTGAAGGCCTTAAGGTTCAAAACGTAACACATCAAACAGAATCAACGCTTAGTGTCTCTGGTTTATTCATAGCTATTGGTCATACACCAAATACATCAATTTTCGAAGGTCAATTATCGCTTCACGAAAATGGCTATATCAAAACAGAAAGCGATTCGTCTCGAACAAACATCGACGGTGTCTTTGCTTGTGGGGATGTTCAAGACTTCACATACCGCCAAGCAATTACAGCAGCTGGGTCTGGATGCATGGCAGCGATTGATGCTGAACGCTGGCTAGAAGAACAACATGCAGGGTAACTTGTCACATGTTCCCCACAAACACTAGTTTCACCACTACATTTAGTTAAAGCTTTTCTAAATTCGAACTGGAGACAAAATGTCTGATTCAACTACCACCCTTACTGCTGGCAC
>DBHP01000007.1:9699-9820 GCA_002295705.1 Candidatus Neomicrothrix sp. UBA825
CATTTTAGAAGAAATAGCTTCTGAACAGGGAGAACATATACAAATTGCGAAACTGAATGTAGATGAAGCTGGTGATATTGCGAGACGGTTTGAAGTGATGAGTATTCCGACTCTAATTGTG
>DBHP01000017.1:0-547 GCA_002295705.1 Candidatus Neomicrothrix sp. UBA825
AAGGCATTCCAGATGCAAATGAAATAAATGATAACTGGGGTCTCTCCTTAGCAGAGGGTGATTTTAATGGAGATCAAATATCTGATCTTGCTGTAGGTGCACCCGGCGAGAAGTACGGTTTTTTCGCCTCATCTGGTGCAGTCACAATAATATATGGAAGCGATGAAGGATTAAACCCCGAAACGTCCAAGAGATTCCATCAAGATAGCTATAGAATCCCAGGCAAAAATGAGGAAAATGATCGATGGGGTTCAACCCTAATATCCGGAGATTTTAGTGAAGACGGAATAGACGACTTAATAGTAGGGTCCCCCGATGAAAGCATAGGAGAAAAGCAACAATCAGGGAGCATCACCATTTTGTATGGATCTACAGATGGCATTTCATCTCAAAAGTCCTCACGAATACATCAAGGCAGCTTCGGCATTCAGGATAGTAATGAAGCGTTTGACCGATGGGGTTCAGTTTTAACCACTGGTGACTTTAATGGTGATTCTAAAATAGATCTTGTAATAGGAGCACCCGCAGAAGGATCTGGGACACTCAT
>DBHP01000017.1:987-6043 GCA_002295705.1 Candidatus Neomicrothrix sp. UBA825
GACATTAGTCATGCGGACCACTGGGGAGACGCCCTAGGGAATGTTGATGTCAATGGTGACGGAAAAACTGATTTGCTAGTTGCCTCCAGCGCTAAATCAATAGGCACACAATTTGATTCAGGAACAATAACACTTTTGTGGGGAACGAAGAACGGTATAGTTCCTGAAAACTCGAATTACTTAGATCAGAATACTTCTGGAATCCCTGACGATAATAAAAGTATGGATTATTGGGGGCGTTTAGGAACTTCAAGCGAACTCACCCTTGAACGCCCATCTCTGGGGCTAATCACGCTGTCCGGTGTCAATGTTGTTGTCATGGTTGAGCTTCCTCAAGCAGCTAATAGTTCCGTAGCTCAATATATTGTTCGGACCCCATGTGGAAGATCCCAAAGAGCAGTTGGTGGGGAACTAATAAAAGATATTCAGATAGTTATTGATCCAGGACACGGCGGCATTGATGGAGGTGCCGGCTACTTCGGACTTCGAGAGCACTCTGTTAATCTTTCAGTTTCTGAAGCACTCAAAAGTGAACTCACCTCAAGGGGTATAAATAGTTTTTTAGTTCGATCAAGCAATTACCATATTCCGCTCGCATCACGAGGGCTATATGCTGATCACCTTCAAGCTGACGCAATGATATCTATCCATCACAATGCGCC
This sequence comes from Candidatus Neomicrothrix sp. UBA825, assembly GCA_002295705.1. Classification (GTDB taxonomy): domain Bacteria; phylum Actinomycetota; class Acidimicrobiia; order Acidimicrobiales; family UBA8592; genus UBA8592. The sequence continues at coordinate 1,650 of DBHP01000017.1, forward strand.
TACCATTGCTCCATCTAGGCATCCAGGTACTGAGGCATTTGTCCAGAGCAATTCAAATAATTCTTCAAGACTTGGCACACTTGTTTATGAATCCGTGTATGAAGCTCTTGATAAATTTTCATGGATTTCTTGGACAAGCCAATATGATGCTGGCGTGATAAGGGTCCTAAATAAACGGGGAACAGACACATACGGCATGCTCTCTAGACCCAGAACGCCGACAACTCTTGTAGAGCTCGCATATTTGGCTAATAGGGCCGAAGCAAATCTAATAAAGTCACCTGATTATCTGCCAGCTGTATCAGTTGCGATGGCTGATGCTCTAGAAGAGTATTTAACAAAGCCAAGTGAGCAAAGCTACTCATCTTCTGTGCGTAATTTTACTGCAGCTGATGCTCCTGGGTTTAGCGTATGTAGAGACCCAGACCTAGGGAGTCCTCTATTCTTTGATTTTGAAGAGGATGCCTTGAAGGAAGCTTTTCTTGCAAACGAATAAAATTACGTAGTGTAGGATGAAGATATCTTACTCAGAAACCTAGAACGTAAATAGGATAAATTGAGTTATAAGAAGTCTTTACCTGCGAAACTTTGGTGTAAATATGGGAAATCAAACTGTACTCTATGAAAAATCAGGGAATATTGTAACAATCACTTACAATCGGCCGGATAAGCAGAATGCAATCAACGGTCAAATGCGTAAAGAACTTAATGACGCATGGGATAAATTCAGCGAAGATGAGACTGCATGGGTGGCGATCCTTACTGGCAGCGGCACTACTTTCTGTGGCGGAGCTGACCTACGTGACCCATCAGGGAGCACGGGTGACTTTAAAGGAACTTTCTGGGAAAAGCCTACGATCAATAGTTTTGAAAGTGGGAAAGAAATTTACAAACCGGTCATTGCTGCAGTTAATGGGCCGTGTGTAGGGTACGGATTAACTGCTGTAACATTTTGCGACTTTGTTATCGCAAGTGATGAAGCCACATTTAGTTACCCTGAAGTCACTATAGGGATACCTACTATTGTCGGAGCAATACGCTTACCTAAAAAATTAAATTGGTCAGATGCAATGGAATTTCTGCTTCTTGGAGAACCGATCTCGGCAGGAAGAGCTCATGAAATGGGTTTTGCTTGGAAAGTCTGCTCCGCTGATGAATTGATGAAAGAGGCGAACAAGCTAGCTACACAGCTATGTCGCTCCGCACCACTTGCCGTTAGGGCGACAAAAGAAGTAGCAACCAGAACTCAAAACATGGGTTGGATTGAAGCGGTAAGATTTGGAGAAACGATGAGGATTGTAGCAAATCAAACAGAGGACGCAACCGAAGGTAGAGCTGCATTTAAGGAGAAACGAAAGCCAAAATGGAGAGGAAATTAAAGAATCCAAGAAGGCTAAGAAGAATTACCGAACATGATGGTATCCAAATACGAAACAAATTAATGGTCGTCGGATGAGTAATAAGCACTTAAATACCGAAAATCAATCTCAACAATCTGTGTTTAAATGCGGAGCAGCAACTCATGTGGGAAATGTAAGAACTTCGAATCAGGACAAATATGGGATTACCTCAAATCTAATAACTGTTGCTGACGGGATGGGGGGACATAATGGTGGCGAAGTAGCTGCTGAAATAGCAATAACTACCCTTACTGCCTCTAGTAGGGTTCAATCAATTAATGAGTTTGCTTACCTAGTTCAAAAAGCAAATCATCTCATACAGACTAGAGCTCAGGAGAATATAAATCTTGATGGCATGGGGACCACTCTATGTGCGCTGTCAGAAATAAATATTCAGGAGACATCAAAGCGAATTGGTGCGGTCAATGTAGGAGACTCAAGAATATATCTCTTCACAAACGATGTACTTCATCAAATTTCTATTGATCATAGTCTGGTTCAAGAACTTGTTGATAGTGGAAAAATAAGTGAAATTGAAGCGAAGTCTCATCCACACCGTAATGTGATAACACGTTCATTAGGTCATAAACCAATAGTTGAAGTTGACGCTTGGGAAATTGACATAATAATTGGAGATCGCTATCTGTTATGTTCTGACGGTCTCACAAATGAGATTTCAGATACAGAGATAGCAGAAATACTCTCAACCAAATCTGACCCTCAGCAAGCTGCAGATCAACTAATTCAATCAGCTCTCGAAAATGAAGGCCTAGATAACGTGACAGCAATAGTTGTAGATGTCATTTCAGGCAAGGAAAAGAGAAACTCTTCAAATATCCAATTTGATGTTCAGACCTTTTCACCCGAAGAAGACAAGCAATCTAGTGAAGGGAAACCCTCGAATGCCTTCAAAAGTCTCTTTGAGAAACTAACTCAAAGTAGAACAACCTAAGTCTTGACCTTCAGCTAAACAAGTTGGGTGAACGTACTATGCAATCAAACGCTATTAAACTCTTGGTTTATGTCTGATAAGGGCTCAATAATCTTCGGAGGAAGATACGAACTTAAAAAGCGACTTGCTCGCGGTGGAATGGCTGAAGTTTTTCTCGGGGAAGACCAATTGCTCGGACGCCCTGTTGCTGTCAAAGTTCTCTTCCCTGAATTTGCCAGTGATCCAAATTTTGTTGAGCGCTTCAGAAGAGAAGCGCAGGCAGCTGCAAATCTCAGTCACCCTAATATCGTTGGAGTTTTTGATTGGGGAAAGGAAAGAAATACTTACTACATAGTGATGGAATATGTAGAGGGTCGAACTCTATCTCAAATAATTCGTAAAGAAGGCCCATTACCAGCTGCGCGCGTAGCTGAGATAGCAGATGGTATCGCTTCTGCTCTTGGCTTCGCCCATAAAGGAAATGTAGTTCATAGAGATATGAAATCAGGTAATGTCATCATCTCTGACACTGGTCAAATAAAAGTTGCTGATTTTGGCATTGCGACAGCAATATCATCAGATTCGGATGCAGATCTCACCCAAACAGGGGCTGTCATGGGGACAGCGAATTATTTCTCTCCGGAACAAGCTCAAGGGTTAAATGTAGATGGGAGAAGTGATCTCTACTCACTAGGAGTAGTGATGTATGAAATGTTGACCGGAACTCTACCTTTCACCGGTGAAACATCAATTTCAATAGCGTACAAACATGTTAAAGAACAGCCGGAACCTATTTCTGCAAAGCGACCAGGAGTTCCGCAAGCCTTGCAAGCAATAACTGCGAAACTTCTCAATAAAGAACCCGAACAGCGTTACTCTTCAGCGGCTGAGTTACAAATAGACCTTCAACAGTTTCTTTCTGGTCGGTATTCGTTGGATAACTCCAAACTAGAACAAGATGTCATTGATCATGAAACTAGTCAAATGACTCCACCAGTTCCAGCAGATGTTGACGATCTAGACGAGTCCGGTCCTCCATATCCTCCTGAATATTATGAACCATATGACCGGCAGGATAGAAGGATCTGGTTGTGGGGGATATTAACATTGGGTCTTTTAGCCGCTTTAGTTGCGTTGGTAATAGTGCTCGTTGATTTTGTCCAGAACACTACGAGTTCGGATACGGATAATATAGCTATAGAACAGATTGAACCGGTCTCTCCGACAGGAATTATTGTCCCACTCGTGATTGATCTTGATAGTAGTCAAGCGGTTGCCTTATTACAGTCACGCGGACTTCAAGTAGGGCGTATAACTACTGAGGTTAGAGATGATGTGCCTTCTGATAGAGTCCTCAGCCAATTTCCGTTACAAGGCACTGAGTTGGAAGAGGGAGAGACGGTTGCACTTGTCATAAGCGTCGGTCCCGAATCAATACAAGTTCCAATTGTGGTGGGCCTCACTCAAGAAGAAGCATTTAATAGGCTACAGAACCAAGGTTTCGTGAACATTGAAGTGCGGAGAATCAAAACTAATGAGTATGATTCGGGTGTAGTAGCAGAGCAGGAACCTGAAGCAAGTTCGTTCTTAGAACCGACCACGCTGATAGGTCTACAAGTCGCCGATGGACGGATTAGTGATCTAATACCGAATCTTACAGGTCAGCCTTTGTCCATTGCCTTGGAAGAACTTGAGGAATTAGGTTGGTCGGTATTAACTGAGGAGATTAATAGTGATTCCGTGGCAGATGGAAGAGTTGTTAGCACAGTTCCGGAATCTGGAACTGACCATAACTTGGATGAGTCAGTAATCATACAAATCTCTATTGGGCCATCATCAGTTGAGGTCCCTTCAGTTATTGGTGAAGGACCTGCAATGGCTGCGAGTATTTTGGCAGGGAATGGATTCATGGTTGCCCCTACTGAAGATTGCCCTGTTGATCCTACCGATCCCAACATAGGCAATGTTGTTTCTCAAACTCCAGCTGCAGGTGAGTCTGTAGACCCTGGAGCAACAATTACCATCTGCATAGGAGTTGCATCGGATCCAATACCTGATCCTGA
>DBHP01000122.1:0-1537 GCA_002295705.1 Candidatus Neomicrothrix sp. UBA825
GGTTCACGAGGCAGCCCTAGTACTCGTTCTCCGATGATGTTCTTCTGAATTTCATCGGTTCCTCCAGCAATTGACTTTGCTGGAGTTGATACCAATATTTCTGCAATGACTCCATCGAAGCTAGAGTGCGGTCCTGTAAGCAGTGCGGATGCGCCGGCTATGATGCTGTGGGTTTTGTTTGCTTGGCGCGCAACGTTACTGCTCATAAGTTTTCCTATCGATCCTTCAGCTCCTGGCGTTCGCCCTAACTTTCGTGTTGCTCTCGCTCTGGCCGCTGTCCATTCCCCAACTCGATGCATTGAAAGAAGCTTCGTGATTTCTTGGCGTATGACTGGGTCGTCTTCGCATTCCTGTTTGCGGGCATGATCCTCTATGAAATCTACTCTTCCTGCTCGTTGCGGGTACCACGAATAGACTTTGAAATGCTCTTCAGATTCTGCTCTGGCCTCATCAATTACTCTACTTTTTGTCTCTGCATAGCGGGGCTTTTTGAGACTTCCAAAACCACGTTCAAAAGCGAGTGTTGTTAACGCCACCCCCCAACCGTCCCCTACTTGCCCAATGACATAGTCGTTGGGAATTCGCGCTTCATTCATAAAAACTTCGTTGAATGAAGTGTGGCGATTCATTTGCATCAAGGGTCGTACTTCTACTCCGTCTTGTTCCATGGGTAGAGCGAAATATGTGAGTCCTTTATGTTTTGGCGCATCCCAATCAGTGCGAGCGACAAGTAAACCGAGATCTGCATGATGGGCGCTGGTGTTCCATACTTTCTGACCGGACACGATCCACTCATCTCCATCACGTTCGGCATAGGTTGTAAGTCCAGCGAGATCGGACCCTGCCCCAGGTTCACTGAATAGCTGACACCAAGTTTCTTCACCAGTTAGAGCTGTGCGAAGAAATCTTTGCTTTTGTTTTTCACCACCGTGTTTGATAATTGTGGGAGCTGCGAGATTCATTCCGGCTCCTACAGGCGTCGATACAGCTCCATTTGTTAGAAGTTCTGCTCGAACAACATCATCAGCCCATGCAGGGTACCCTCTTCCGAACCATTCATCGGGCCAAGATGGAACAGCCCACTTGTGATCAACAAGAAGCGTTCTCCATTCAAGAAGCGAAAGATTAGGATCCCATGTTTCGGATAACCACGTACGGACAGCAATTCGTAGATCCTGTTCATTCACGTCAGCCATCTTCCCCCTTCTAGCTGAACGATACCCGTCATATAGAAGCGGTTCCACTTGTCAGATTTCTATGAAATTCTGACTCAAGATGCGCTCTTGATTCTTTTCGGTAAATATGTTGTCAGTAGATAAGGGGTGTAGATGACTGGTCAATTGGAAAATAGAGTTGCTGTGATTACCGGAGCTGGTGAGGGAATCGGTAGAGGTATCGCCAGTGCTTTTGTAAAGGAAGGTGCAAAGGTTGTCATTGCAGAAATAAATGCTGAGCTTGGGAATGCGGCAGTTTCTGAGCTGGGCGAGAATGCGATCTTTGTTGAGACTGACGTGTCCGTGAAGGAAGATAATGAACG
>DBHP01000122.1:1919-6398 GCA_002295705.1 Candidatus Neomicrothrix sp. UBA825
TGGGGTGGCGGTGTAATTTCACGAGTGGAATCCAAGTCGCCAGAGTTAATGGAGCATGGTTTGAATGTTGGCTTTCTTGGACCTCTATGGGCAATGGTTGCCGCGCATCCAATTATGAAAGAACAGTCTTATGGACGAATCGTGAACCTGTGTTCGTTGAATGGTGTGAATGCGCATATGGGAACGGTTGAATATAACTCAGCGAAAGAAGCATTGCGGAGCGCCACAAGAACAGCAGCACGTGAATGGGCTCCGCTTGGAATTACTGCAAATATCATTTGTCCTGCTGCAAAGTCAGCGTCTTTTTTCAGAGTTATGAGTCAGTTTCCTGAACTGATTGCGGCAGCGGATGCGGCGAATCCGATGGGTCGTATGGGTGACTGTGAAGAAGATATCGGTCCAGTAGCGGTGTTCCTTGCAAGTGAAGGATCAAGTTATGTGACTGGGAACACTATCTTTGCTGATGGTGGGTCGCATATAAATGGTTCTTCATGGGCTCCCGATTTAGATGAATAAAGGCTAATCGAAAGCTCTCTTTATTGCATCAAAGGGATTCTTTCGCGCTTCCTTGACCGAGTCCTGATACGCGGCCAGAGCTTGGAGTTCTTGCGCTGCTCGTATCGCTGTCCTACCCCCTAAAACTTCGAACGATCGATGCACCGACCTTTTGTTGACCTGTTGCAGGTCTGATGGCACTTTCGCAATCGTTTGCGCCATAGACAGAACTTCTTGATCTAGTGAGTCTGCAGGGTATGCTCGATTTGCGAATCCGACTCGTACTGCTTCTTCCGCTGAGTATGTGTTTCCAGTCAACATCATTTCCATTGATGCACGTAACCCCAGTATGGGTGTATGGAATTGCCAGTCCGGTGTACTCATCACCCGGACAACGGGATATCCGATCGTTGCATCGTCGGCCATATAGACAAGGTCACATGCTGAAGCCAATTCTGTTCCCCCTGCCATTGCATATCCATGTATCTGAGCGATAACAGGTTTAGCGAGATCCCAGATACTGAACCAACTATCAGTTGCCTGCCTCGTCCATTGCCCATCGCCAGGAGCACTGTAGATGGGAGGATTTTCCATCAGCCCGCCACTCGTGAGGTCATATCCTGAAGAAAAGCACTGACCAGCACCACTAATAATGGTCACTCGTGCATCTTCGTCTCGGTCGTGTTCCTGAAGCGCTTCAAGTATCTCAGTGCGCATTGGGGTACTAATGGCATTTCTCTTTTCAGGACGGTTAAGCACAATCCGTCTTACACCATCAACTGGTGACTCTATAAGAAGATGTTCATATTCTGTCATATCGTGTTTCCTTTCTATGGGGCCTTTTCACCAAGATGTGGTGCATGTCCTTCAAGATCCATGACTGTGAGATTTTGCCGATCTACAACATCGAGGCTTACTTCATTCCGCCCTGTATGTTCTGCTTTACAGTGCGCAAGGAACAGAATGGATTCAACCATTGCTTCCATTGATTCAATTTGAGATGAGGCAAGCATGTCTCCAACAACTGCGTCGGCTCCTTCAGAGAGGACTGCGGCTTTGGGTTCGACAGTATTTACCCGAATATTCTTATCAGCGAGTTCAGATGCCAATGCTGTGGTTATACGATCAAGCATAGCTTTGGTAGCCCCATAGAATCCGTATACGCCTTTCACGCCTCCAAGGTCGTATGGAGGTCCGGTGGGATGGCGTTTTGACCCGCTAGAAAGATTAATGATCCACCCTTCATTTGCTTCAAACATGGATGGAAGGCTCTGTTGGATGAGATCCAAAGGCGCTTGCACATTAATTTCAGTCATGATTCGACGGTGCTTCAAAGAATATTGATCTAATGGTTTATAGATAGCTGCAACAGCATTATTGATAAGGATATTGACAGCACCAAATTCTTCAAGGGCGGAAGGGATAATGCGAAGTCGGGACTGTTCATCAGCTAAATCAGCTCGGATAATTTGTACCTTCGCCCCTAAATTATTGCAGGCTTCAGCCGTTTCGTTGAGTGAACCTGCCAGCGTTGAGTGTTGATCCACGGTTCGTGCTGTTAGGACGAGATTTGCGCCTTCGGCAGCGAATCTTCTAGCCGTTGCCGCTCCTATTCCGCGACTTGCTCCTGTTATGACAGCTGTTTTCCCCTGCAGGGCACGTTCCATGTTATTTTGCTCCCTCAATAATTGTTTAGAGCGTTTACTTCCTTTTCGCAAAATAGTGTGATCTGTGACAAAGTTACGGAAGAGATTATGGGAACGGAGATTGCGATGAGTGAACATTTAACACAACCTGGCGAAACTGGTGGGTGGCCAAAACTGAAAGTGTCATACCGAACAGATCCAGAGAAGATAGCTGCATTGTTACCTCCTGGGCTTGAGCCAAGTGGAGATCCCATCGTTCAAATCAATGTGTACTGTGTTCCGATTTTAGGCGAACCAGAGTACGGAGTAAGTACAAAAATCGGAGCAAGCTTTAATGGGATTGATGGATTGTTCTGTGTCGGGATGGGTATTGACCAAGAAGCGGCTATTTTCATTAGCCAAGAGTTAAATGGTCAACCGAAATTCCCCTGCAATATCTCGTTCTACCGGATCGGGGAATATGTGGAAGCGGTTTGTGAACATCAGGGCTACACGTTCATGGAATTCCGTGGCCATTCAAACGGCAGCATTAGCCCTGACGGTGGTGAAGTTGAAGAAAATGAGTGGTGGATCAAATCCTCACGACAAATAGGTGGAGCTGAAGGGGAATACGATTTCCCACCGCATGTTGTTCGCGTGCATAGCGTGAGTGAACCAGTTGAAATCGAAGACCTGAGCGGTGATCTTGTTCTGCGTGAAAGTCCATGGGATCCTTACACAGAACTCCTTCCGATGCGGGAGCAGGTGTCAGCGCAACTGGTGCGTTCTGCGCATAAGAGTCGTGAAATTACGAATGCTGGACCGCTTGATCCAGATGCATTCTGGCCTTTTGCAGACACGATTGGTGGTTCGCGCTGGCCAGGTGAGCGTGGTGGACCGCGAAATTGGAGGCCATAACTATTTTATTCGGGCCACCCTGGGAGTAACTTTCTTCTTTTTGTTTCTCTTTGCGCGTTGACGATCTTTCCACCATATTCTTCTGGTGCTGATGGTTCATTGACGAGCCATGCAACAGCTGCACCAATTGCTTCGGGCGGAGCACTTGGGAAGGCCGTGTATTCTTTGTCTTTTTGTTTTGCTCTCTGGCGTTCTGTTACGACATGTCCCGGGTCAATGTTGTAGGTGATTATCCCGTCTTCACCATGTTCGATCATGAGTAGTGGTGCGAATCGTTCAAAGGCTGCTTTGGTCATGGCATATCCGACGCCCCAACCACCTGATCCTATTTTTCCAGGTGGATTCGTGAATGCAGTTGCAGAAATCATGTTAATTATGGTTGCTCCTCCCTGTTTAATGAATCGAGGTAGCAAGTGCCGCGTTAACGCTAGTTGGGAAAATACATTACCTTCAAACAATTGTTTTACGTAAGTATCTTCGAGTTCTTCAACTGTGAGCATCGCTCCGGGTCCTTGGTAGATTGCGTTATTGAGAAGCACATCTACGCGTCCGAAATGATCGTATGCGGTGTCCGCAGCGTTGAGGACGGATTTTCTATCCATGAGGTCCATTTCAATTGCTAGACCTTCTTGCCCGGTTTTGATGATTCTTTTGACTGTAGTATCGAGCCCTCCTGGTACTGGGGTGACTCCATCGTCGAGTCGTGCGGTTCCGTCGGTTAGCGTTCGTGCAGATACTGCGACGTCAAAGCCTACTTGGGCTAGTGATATTGCACATGCTCGTCCGATACCCCTGCTAGCTCCGGTAACGAATGCTACTTTTCTGTCGCTCACCTTTTCTCCCTCATGGAAAAATTCTAGGGTTAGTTATACAGCTTGTATATTTAGAGATAAATAAAGCTTTATGTTTTGTTATTGGAGCACATGATGACCACTTCTTTAGATTCAGATCTTTTCCTTCCAGATCCAGACCCTTCGGATATTCGTTATACGGTCATATCGGTAGACGATCACGTTGTCGAGCCGCCTCATCTGTTCCAAGAATATATGCAGCCGAAACTTCGAGATCTTGGGCCGCAGTTGATTGAAACTGAGAACGGACATCAAGTTTGGGAATTTGAAGCCGCAACATATAGTCAAGTGGGAATGAATGCTGTTGCTGGGAGAAAACCGGAGACGGTGAGTCTGGAACCATTTAGATTTGATCAGATGCGACCTGGTTGTTACGACATTGATGCCCGCGTTAAGGACATGGATTTGGGCGGAATTTGGGCGATGTTAAACTTTCCTTCACAAATAACAGGTTTTTGTGGAACCGTTTTCGCTAAAGCCTCAAATCGTGAGGTTGGAATTGATGCTGTGCGAGCGTGGAATGATTGGCTCTTTACTGAATGGTATTCAAAGTACCCTGAGCGCGTTATCCCTGGAGGGATTACATATTT
>DBHP01000054.1 GCA_002295705.1 Candidatus Neomicrothrix sp. UBA825
AGAATCTGTAAAGCCCAAACACAAATGATAAAGATCCACACTCCAGTTCGGCTCATATCATTTTTCTCAAAGAATATAGCGAATACTGTTAGCCCAATAATCGTTTGCGTTAAATAATTGGTGAGAGCCATCTGTCCTACAGACCGGATTCTCAGTTTAAATCCATTATCAGGTCTCATGTTGAATAAAGTTATGATGGCAACATAGCCTATAGCTATTGGTACAGTTGCAATCGTGTTTGGAACTTGCCCGATAATGGCTACATCGGAATCATAGTCACCTGCTACCTGAATGAGAATACCGAAGATTGCAAGAGGAAAACCAAATGCACAACACCTTCTAAGTATTCTTTGGTAATAAGATTTTTCTTTCGCTCCAGATATGAATCCTGACCGGTAGAGAGCAACGCCGATAAGCATTGCCCCCAAAGCCCTGCAAAAGCCATCAAAAATAAACCAGAATGCGACTTCATCGCTCATCGGGCTTGACGCGTACCAGAAGTCTCCCAGTGGTGCACTTCCATCGTTCACCAAGGATTGTGTGAGTATGCCGTTAAGCACTGTCAAGCTGAAGAGCAGAACGCCTATAGTGAAGAGAAATTTGGTTGACCTTTTGCGCAAAAGATAGATAACGGGAGCGCATATTCCATAGACCATGAGAACATCACCTTCCCACATGACCATATGCAAGAAACCAATTACTAGTAACAGGAAATTACGCCATAAAGTCAGCCTGAATGGTTTCCTCCCTTTCGCCTTTGCCCTATCAGCAAAGAGAACAATACCTGCGCCAAAGAGCATTGAGAAGATGGCCATTGTCTTTTGATCAATAAATATTTCTCCAAAAATTCCAAAGACCCAGTCAAGAACACTGTCTGTTCCTTGCGAGTCCAGGTTATTGTATGCAGGTTTTGGGAGGCCAAACATCATTGCGTTCATTCCGAGTATTCCCAAGGTTGCAAAACCTCTAATATAGTCAAGATTCGTGATACGGTCCTGCTGTTGAGTTGCTGAAGTATTTGCTTTATTCATCTTATTCTTCGCTTCTCATCTCGGCTAACTCTCTGCTTGAAGAGTAGAGTGCTTATGTGTTCAGATCAAGGACTGAAAATAAAGTTAAGCGAAAGAGGAAAGACTGGACTAGGCGTGATCGGTCTCAACGATGGAAAAACTATAACGTTTGGTATCAACTCTGGAGAAGGTAACGCTCAATTTTCTTTAAGTTTGACTTTTCGTTGCATCAACTCCCACGTTTGTTCCAAGTAATGTGCCTCAGCATCAATGAGGTTCTTGATTCGATCTCTCCATTCTTTTGGAAGTTCAGGAGCATTACTTGGTTCAAGAGTCACATCTAATTTTGCCATTTCTTCAAGCGTTTGATGAAGCGCTGTTGCTCGTCCTATTGATGTTCCAACTGTTATGCAGCCATGCCATGGAATGATTATTGTGTTCGCTGTTCCAATTGCGTCCCCTATTGAGGCGAAAGAATCATCTGGGCTGATTGCTTGGTCTTCATGAAAAAAACAGGCAAGATTGTGGCGAATTTTCATTAGTCTAGCTTGGCCTGCTAGTGCTGTACCCCAAAATCCATGAGTATGCACAACTGCATTAATTTCTTGACGTCTTTGGTAGATTGCTGGATGGAATTCAAATCCTTTGCTGATCTCGCGCTTCCCATTGAGTACGTTTCCATCGTAGTCAACTAGAAAAATATCACTCTCAGTGACTTCGTTTAATGTTCGATCAAATGCATTGATCCAGAAAGCCTCCTGGCCATCAACTCTTCGAGATACATGACCCCCTATTCCATCGCCAAGCCCTGCTGCTCCTAACGCCTGACAAGCGATAAGGACTTCATGTTTTTCAATTAAAGTTTTCCCCATGAGAAGAATTTAAACCAGTAAGTTAAATAGCGCATCCCGTTTAGTCTTTTTATTAGCTTGATTACGAAAGCAAATTCCTTGGAAGTAATCTCTAAGCAAGGAGAGGATTTGATGACAGACAAAGAAGAAAGTTTTGAAGATCTTAAAAATTGTGCTTTAACGCCCGAGAGGGAACAGGAACTTCTAGACGCTCAACGTGAGTGCGTGTTTAGTTGGACGAACAAGAAGGGAGAGGCTGTCGGAGTCATAGTCTCTTATTTCAATCACGGTGGCAAAATATGGATGACATGTGCTGAGTCAAGGGCTAGAGTCTCCGCCATAAAGAGGTTCCCTCGCGCATCTGTTTGTATTACGAGTTCCGGCACAAGACTAGGTACTGGGAAAACGATCACTTACAAGGGTGACTGCATTGTGCACAAAGACAGAGAGACGCTTGACTGGTTTTATCCTGCTTTTGCGAGTGACCGACGGTCAACGCAAGAAGGAGTTGATGCTTACATTCAACATCTTGACTCCCCTGACAGAGTTGTCATTGAGTTCATACCTGACTGGAGATTAAGTTTTGACAGTGAAGCCCTGTGGGAGCGTGCCCCATTAGCAGCATCGGATAAGGATGATCCGAGAAACAGCGGCGTTATTGACTAGCTAAATATTGTGTGGCGACCTTGGGCTGAAGTCACCATCGGAAGGTCGAGGAATGTTTTTATTCCGGGTGGTGTGGCTTCACATACTACTGATACTGAATTTGCGCAATGAAAGCCAGTTAAGCTGATACCCATCGCTGTGCGTTCTGGTTGCGTGGGGGCGTCAAGCTTCACGTCAACGACTAGGTTGACATCGCCTTCCAGACGTATTCTCCAACCCGAATCTTGAGGAATATCCATTTTCTTATCTAATCGATTCTGACTGAGATCATCCATAAACCAGATTTGCTCTTGGATAATTTCAGTCCCTTCCTTTGTAAGCCCTACATGTCGATAATTATTTAGACCTATGGTTCCTTTCCTAATCATTCCGGAAGCCGTTTCAATGTCTTCGCTGGCAAGAATATAATTATGCTCTGCAGAGTATTTGATTATTTCACTTTTTAGACCTTCAGCAATCATATCTATGGGCTCATTCCAAAAGTTTGTGAGCAGATCTTTGACTGGATTGTTGTCTGCTTCCTCAGGTGTTCGGCCGAGATTCATTAAATCTCGTATCACTCCTTCCGAACCATAATCTCTACAATCGCCGTATTCTGTCATCGTGATCCTATCTATTCTGTTGCATAAACCACTTAGTGTCAGAGGTAGCTTTTCAGCGATTCCTCCAGGGTTGATTCCCGAAGCATGAAAATTTACACCTCCTTCCTGGCATGCCTTTTGGATCAATAATGCAGATTCACTATCTTGCACAAAAGGGAACCAATACGGGCATGGGGTTATTACATGTTTACCCGACATTAAGATGGCACAGATCTCTTCCACATCCCATGGCATCGGCGAGTAGATCACACAATCGGCATCAGTGCTTAATATTTTGGTTGGGTCAACAGTGCAGGTGATTTCAGTTGAGTCAAGACCAACAATTTGGCCAGCATCTTTACCGTCCTTCTCAGACGAATACACTTTGACCGCAACTAGTTCAAGGTTGGGATTCCTTATGACAGCTCGAAGTGAGGCTTGTCCAGTTATTCCTGTCGCCCATTGAATCACTTTATACCTGTTGTTCATTTCTCTCCCCTCAGAGCAGATACGTATTAGTTGTTTGTGAAAAACTAGTGCATTTGTGTTTGTTGTGAAAGAATTTAAACAAAACTGGGAGGGAAGATGACACAGATTTTAGGACAGTACTGCATCAACGTCAGAGATATCGATAAGGCACTTGAGTTCTGGGAGGGAGTTTGCGAGTTGCCTCTTCAACACAGAACTGAAATACCGGGCGTTCTTGAAGCGGTTTTGCAAGCAGAGCAGGGCGGGTCTCGTATCCAATTGGCACAACATCTAGAGAACGATGCTCCCATTGACATGGGAACTGCGATGTGGAAAATATATGTCAACACATCGGACTGTCAAAGGGTGTACGATCGCGCTATAGATGCTGGATGTGAGTCTGTAATGGAACCTGAGAAGCTTGAGAGGTGGCCTGTCACTGTCGCCTTCGTGAAGGATTTTGATGGGTATTTAATAGAATTTGTTGAACATCATGAGGGAACAAGGCCGGGAGTGCCTGATCCAAAGAAAGCGTGATTTAATCAAGGGGAAGGTTATTAGATGGAAACTAAGGAAGACACAGTAAAGCGGGCAAACTTTAAATCTTTTGCAGAGTCAACGCGCGAAGATTGGCAGTTGATTGTCTCGCAGAGAGAGCCACTGATTAGTGCGTTACCCGGCCGAGTAACACAACAGCTTGAACTGCTTAGAGATGATTTTGGGGGCTTTCCCGTTGATCGCCTTGAGCACAGTTTACAAACAGCGACTAGAGCTGAAAGAGATGGACGCAATGATGAGTACGTTATGTGTGCCCTCATCCATGATATTGGTGACGTACTTACACCCCATAACCATCCAGATCTAGCTGCTGCGGTTCTTAAACCTTTTGTTTCGGAAGAAAATCACTGGATGGTAGCCAATCATGACGTTTTCCAGGGCTATTACTTTTGGCATCATCTTGGGGGAAACCGTAATGCGAGAGATGCGTTTGAAGGACATGAGTTCTATGATCATTGTGAAGAATTCTGCAGACTTTACGATGCACCAGCTTTCGATTCATCATATGATTCGAATCCACTTGAACATTACATTCCGCTAATCAACGAATTTTTCACAAAAAATCCGTAACTTTATATGAAAATACCTGAAGCGAAATGGGTGGAAATCCATGTTGCTTTTCTTTTCGCCATTCTGTTGGGCCTATCATCATCGTGTTCCGCTAACACTTCGGATGCAATGTCAAAGGCAAGACCGAACAACCCATCTACTCCGATTGAGGTGTCCGACGACTTCAAAAAGAAAGAGAGTTCCGTGTTGGAAGAGAATCATGGTAAAGATGATGATATGAATCATACAAATATGGAGTCGATTCGGGCGCTGAACGAACGAAGCAACCTTTCGCTTCAACTAGAGGGGACAGGTATCAGGGAGGTAGTCATTTACATTGGCGACTTTTCTTTTGATGCGCTGATTGCCGGACCGTCCTCAGGAGAACCAATCATGCTTTTGCATGGGTTCCCCAATACTAATTACCAATGGCGAGAGCAGATCGTTGCGTTAGCAGAAGCCGGTTTCTCTGTGATTGCCCCTAATCAACGCGGATACTCAAGTGGTGCTCGACCTACAGGAATTGAATCTTACACATCAGAAAAATTGGTAGAAGATGTCCGACAAATTGCTGATGCATTACATTGGGAAAGTTTTCACCTTGCAGGACATGATTGGGGCGCATTCATTGCTTGGGAGTTCGCTGGGAAATACCCAGATCGGCTTCGCTCACTTATCCCCATTTCTGTTCCTCATCCAGAGGCATTTGCAATAGCGCTAGCTGATCCGAACGGCATACAAGCACAAATGAGTTCATACGTTGAGTTTTTCCAGCAGGCCGAATCAACAAGTACTTTTCTGGATGACAGTGCATCGCTACTGAAGAGTATCTACGAATCTGCTGGTCTCTCAACAAAGGAAATGGAACCCTATCTTCAGGTCATTGGTAAAACAGAGGCACTAGATGCAGCTTTGAATTGGTACCGTGCCAACAGCTTCTCCCCTTCCCTTGACCAAGCTACGAACAGGAGATCCAACACTCCTGATATTGAAACTCCAACAATGTATATCTGGAGTACAGAGGATACGGCCCTTGGCCGGCAGGGTGCAGAACTTACCTCTAGTTTTGTTTCAGGGGAATACCGGTACGAGGTTTTTGAAGGTGTCAACCATTGGATTACAGAAATTGCTGCCGAACAACTCAATACTGTGATGCTTGATTTCTTGATTGAGAAGGTTAAAAGTGTTGACTAAGCCAAACACAGCGAGAAATTACAGATTAGATGGACCCGAAAATGCAAGAGCGGTTCAATTAGGTCTCAGTAGCGCTCAATGGTGGCAACCCCCGATACCAAAAGAGAAACTAATAACACTGAGCCAGCGATCCAATCTTCGACCAATTCGAGATACCGCCATTTGGATATGCCTTTTGGTGGCATCGGGTTTTCTGCTGATTACTTCCTGGTTTAGTTGGTGGTCGCTTCCACTCATGATTCTGTTCGGAGCGCTGTATGGAGGTGCCGCCGACTCACGATGGCATGAGTGCGGGCATGGTACCGCTTTCAAAAATTCTGGATTGAACACCGGAGTTTATTACTTAGCTTCCTTTCTTTTATGGCGAGAACCTACTGTATGGAAATGGTCTCACTACCGTCATCATTCAGACACAATTATCGTTGGTCGCGACCCAGAGATAGCCTTTCCTCGACCGACCGGACTCAAGGAATTCCCCTTATTATTCTCACACCTTGTTAACGGTCTAAAACTTCTTCAAAGAATCTGTATACACGCTTCGGGAAAAATTGATACGCAAGTAAAAGATTACGTACCAGAGGAAGAACACAGGAAAGTGATATGGGAAGCAAGGGCATTTACGCTTATTTTGGCCATCTCGGCAGCTACTGCTATTTGGACATGGCACCCTCTACCTATCCTCATAGTTGGTTTACCAACAATTTATGGAGCCTGGCTGTTTATTTTTTTCGGCGTAACTCAACATGCTGGACTCCAAGAAGACGTTCTTGATCACCGGCTCAACACGCGCACTGTTTATATGAATCCAATTTTTCGATTTCTGTACTCGAATATGAACTACCATCTCGAACATCATTTATTCCCGGACGTTCCGTACTACTCTTTGCCCGCCTTACATATCGAGTTGCGACCATACCTTCCAGAGCCGTCGCCTTCATGCTTAAACGCTTACAAAGAAATTTTCACAATTTTACGAAAGCAAAAGAGCGACCCGCAAGCAGAAATTACGAGCAGAAGCGTACCTGTAGTTGCGCAGTCCATATCTAGCGATGCAATTTATCCAATCCAAGTCAACGACTCCACTTCATATGATCTAGGAAGTTTATGCGACATTGACGTCGGGACAATGCGAAAGGTAGAACATGAAGGTATTTTTCATTTACTCTGTAGAACCTCTGAGAGTGAAGTATTTTTAACCTCAGGTGTCTGTACCCACGGTAATGCTTTTCTCAACGACGGACTTCTCAAAGGGACTACAGTGCAATGCCCTAAGCACAATGGCCAGTTTGATGTGCAAACTGGTAAAGCTATTCAGAAGCCAGCAACGGAAAACTTGACGATTTTCAATTGCGATATCATTGGTGATCAAATCACTACGGACTTTTCGAAAAGAACCCAATAGAGCGTTAAAGCCGATTTCCGTCTAGGATAATCATGCCATAGCTAGTGGGTGATAATGAACGGCGGAACAGAACAAACCGGTGAGGGACACTCGCCTTCTCAGGTCGTTCGTAACGGCTTGGTTGCCTGCACGTTAGGATACGCGTTCGTTGCGATAGCTCCTGTCATTGTTGCGTCATCAGAGGTTCATGGAACAGCCATCGCCTTTTGGAGATCATGGATTGACTTCTCTTTAATCGGTTTAGCCTGTCTTTTCCGAAAGAAAATGACGAAGGAGATGTTTATTAAATGCGCTCCGGCGGGCATTTGTTTTGGAGCAAGTATTGGCTTATATTTTTGGGCGGCTCAAATGACGAGCATCATAAATGCCAGCCTTATTGTCGTCCTGCAGCCAATTCTCTTCGTTGTGGCAGCTTACTTTATCTTCTCGGAAGCGTTCACGAAAACTGATGCAGCCTTTACAGTTGTAGCTATCACTGGCGCCGTATTCCTTGTATTGGTCGGCACAAACACTGGAACGAGCGATATCAAAGGCGATTTGTTGGTCGTAGTTTCAGTCACTATTGGAGCAGCGTACTTCGTGTTTGGTCGCAAAACTTTACCAACCGTTCCGGTACCTGAATTTATGACAGGAGTGTTCTTCTGGGGTGGGATTACACTCTCTACGATGATTTCTATTGGGACCGTTAACCCACTTACGAGCATTGGATCTGAATGGTTCCGAATCCTCTCTGTCGCTGTGGTCACTTTGGTAGGTCACCTATTGTTAAATTACTCACAGGGCAAAGCACCGTTCCACATGATGGGTGTCTTGAACTTACTCATGCCAGTCTTATCAACATTCTTAGCTTTTTGGTTCCTTGACCAAGGAGTTACGGCACTTCAATTTACAGGTATGGCAGTTGTTATTTTAGCCCTAGCTTTACATTCCTTTCTTCGCTCTTCCGTATCGGATTCGCAAAAGTAGACAACAAGTGGCAGAATCTTGCCATATCTAGAAGGAGGGGCTTTGACTATCGGTTGGTTCATAGATGACACTCCCTCGAAGTCATTTCCTATCTATACGAGGGGAAATGTTGGTGAGGTCTTCCCTGATCC
>DBHP01000089.1 GCA_002295705.1 Candidatus Neomicrothrix sp. UBA825
GGTTGAGAATTTCTAGACCTTATCCGAAAGGCAAAGTCATAGGTTAACACTGCGTAGATAAGTATTGAACCTGTTATAAGAATCGCCAAATACCCTAAACCCCACCAACTACGCGAACTAACTTGTTCTCCTAGGCCACGTACCTTAACAGACCCCAAAGAGGCAATCATCAGAGCAAAATTCATGAGAACATGACTTCGTGAAGTAGGGACTTCGGATTTCCCCAAACAACCACAGGGTAAAGGGGTAGGTAAACGCACAATATGCCATGTCAAAATAGTAAAGATAGCAAACCAAACAGCAACCACGAATGGAAAAAATTTACCAGCGATAATCATGCCACAAATACCAGTTGCGAGCTCAAGAAATCCGACGGACCTAACAAATATCAAAGACGAGGGAAAATTTAGTTTCTTCCAGGCATTGTGACTTAATTGCGGATTGAGGAGTTTCAAACACCCACCAATTGCCAATAATTGACAGGCTATAAAATAAGCAATTGAAACCATAGAAGAATTCCTTTAACTCGTCTCCACTAACTTTAGAACTAGTTTGTCACGCTAGCATTCTTATAGTGGAACAACATAAGCCCTTACAGCGAGAACTTGAAAATGCTAAAGAAGTCATAAAAAATTCTTCAAAAATAGTAGTGCTCACTGGAGCAGGGATAAGCACTGACTCCGGTATTCCAGACTTCCGCGGCCCCAATGGAGTTTGGACAAAGAATCCCGAAGCAGAGAAGGCCTCGAATATTAGGTATTACACAACTTCTCCTGAAATCAGAAAGAGAAACTGGGCGCTCAGAGCTTCAGGGGACCTTTGGCCGACTGTTGCTCCAAATAAGGGACATAAAGCTATAGCTAAACTCGAAGAAAAACTCCTACTTTTGATAACGCAGAACGTAGATGGACTTCATCAATTAGCTGGATCTCCTGAGGAACGAATAGTTGAAATCCATGGAAATACCAGAAATGTAAAATGCCTGGATTGCGACTATCTAGCCCCAATGGAGGAAGCTTTGGTAAGAGTTCGCAACGGCGAAGAAGACCCTGATTGCGAGATATGTGGTGGGTTATTGAAATCAGCTACAATCTCATTTGGTCAATCACTCATAGCTGAAGATCTGCTCCGATCTGATCAATCAATTCACGAATGCGACTTGCTGATGGCGATAGGAACAACGTTAACAGTAGGCCCAGTTAACCGAGTTGTGCCTCTGGCTCACAGTCTCGGTAAGTCAATAATAATTGTCAACGGTGAACCCACAGAATATGACGGTCTAGCGTCTTGCCTGATAAGAGCAGACATCAGTTCAACTCTTCAAGAAATTTGTTGAATCAATTCAATAGTGTGAATTTGGCAATATGAAATTAAAATAAGCTATGTCTAATTTTCGTGAGTTATTAAAAAACACTAAATCTGAAATTACTGAGGTTTCAACAAAACAAGCAGAAAGTCTTCTTGTAGATGGCTGGACACTCCTTGACGTTCGAGAACCCGATGAATACGAACAAGGTGCGATACAAGGTTCAGTTCATATACCACGCGGGAATCTTGAGACTTCGATAGAAGCCCGAGTACCCAATAAAGAAACAAAAATTGTGGCAATGTGTGCAGGAGGTGCGCGTTCTGCGTTTGCCGCAAAAACGCTCCAAGAAATGGACTATAAAAATGTAGTTTCAATGGATGGTGGTTTCAATCAATGGAAGGACGAGAGTCGTACATGGGAAATTCCAGCTGTCTTGGACCAAAGTAAGCGAAACAGGTACCAAAGGCATTTGCTCCTTCCTGAAGTCGGCGAAGCAGGGCAGCTAAAACTTCTAACCTCTAAAGTCCTGTGTCTGGGGGCAGGAGGACTTGGCTCACCTGCAGCACTATATCTTGCTGCCGCAGGTGTAGGGACCCTAGGTATCGTCGATATGGATGTGGTAGATGAATCTAACCTTCAGCGCCAAATACTCCATAACTATTCAAGGATAGGTCAGCCGAAGGTAGATTCTGCGAAGGAAACTATCAATGAACTAAACCCTGATGTAAATGTGGAAACTCATGCAGTAAGGCTAGACGCATCGAACATTGAGGAAGTTATTTCACAGTATGATCTCGTAGTTGACGGAACCGATAATTTCCCAGTTCGCTATATGCTTAACGATGCCTCTGTCAAACTAGGTATACCAGTCGTACATGGTTCAATCTTTCGATTTGAGGGACAAGTAACTGTCTTTGACCCGCAAAATGGGCCTACATACCGTGATATGGTTCCCGAGCCCCCACCGCCGGAATTTGCGCCAAGCTGCGCAGAAGCAGGGGTTTTAGGCGTCCTTCCTGGAATCATAGGCTGCCTTCAAGCTTTAGAAGCAGTAAAACTTATCTTAAAGTTAGGTAATTCTCTGACTGGCCGTTTACTCACCTTTGATGCCACCGAGATGACTTTCCGAGAGTTCAAACTAAGAAAAGATCCAAATCTTGAAATAACTTGGGAGAATAAAGATCGCGTTCAGGTCGTAGAACTTAGCGACTCTTGCCGGCCC
>DBHP01000083.1:0-8947 GCA_002295705.1 Candidatus Neomicrothrix sp. UBA825
GAAGCTGCTTCTTCCTCTTCTTCGTAGCCTAAGTCCCATTCGATAACGATATTTTCTCGTTCTGCGTCTCGGTTTACCCGTTCCCGGTTTCGTCGGAATTGTGGGTCATGAGGAGGCAGGAGAACTAAGCGAGCTTCAACTCTTGTTCGAAGTCCATCTATGAGATCCTTATCACCAAAATCGGATCGCATTTCCCAGTGAGGTGCAACGGGCCCCATGTAAACCATCTTTATATGCCCTCGTGGGGGTTCGTTCTCTATATCGCTCATTTCTCGTCCTTGTTTCGTTGGATTTGAGTGTATCTAGAAAAATTTCTTTTGATTACGGGAACTTTTTCAGTGTTCGCACCGTCTTGTAAGCATTGGAGGTAATTATGGAAACAACATGGATGGCTAAAGGTAATTGTGCTGATAGAGATCCGAAGATCTTTTTCCCAAGCGATGGTATTGGTGTTGCAAGGGCTAAAAGCATTTGTTCCACATGCCCAGTACAAGCAGCTTGTTTGGAACATGCATTGATTCACCGAATAGACCACGGTGTGTGGGGTGGATGTTCAGAACGTCAACGCAGAAAGATTCGTAAACAACGAAAAGTAGATGCAATGCTTGCGGGTTCGGCGCTCTTCACCTGATCAGATATTTTGATTAGCTGATAGCTTTTGAGTCGGGCACGATCTGGATAATTGCCTCTTGTTGAGAAGCTTGCCGTTCGAGAGCACGTTGTCTTCTAATTCGGCGGCGTTCACGTTCACTCATACCGCCCCAGATACCAAATTTCTCGCTGTTTTGTAATGCGTACTCAAGGCAATCGCCACGTACAACGCATCCCCGACACACTTCTTTGGCTTCTCGTGTGGATGCTCCCCGTTCAGGAAAAAACAAGTCTGGGTCAACACCAAGGCAGTTAGCAAAGTCTTGCCATCCCTCAGCAATCGAATCTTCTTCGACCACGTATCAACCCTCCAGTTACACCACAGCTATGCTGCTCGCACCAACTTGGCGCGTTTAAAAGCCCAAAACTCAAGCTTGTAATTACATTAATGTCATTTAAGCAGGTCAGGCTTCTAAAAAGCAAGTCCTTTACAGAAAAGATCCAAATAATTTACCTTTTCGACGAAATCTACAATTTTTAGCGCGATGTGATGATTTTTCGTCTGTGTTCAACGAAATCAACAAGTAAATAGTCGCCGAGATTATCTCTGTTTGTGAAGAAAGCACGCCCGCCGTTCATTTCTGTAATCTTTTCAATGAACCGACTCAGGGCAGGTTCCGGGTCAAGCATGAATGTGTTGATCCGAATCCCATCCTTCGTGCAAGCCATCACTTCAGCAAGGGTTCGGTCGATCGTAAATTGTGACGGCGGGTAATCAAAATATGGATTTCCATTTCTGTCGATATGAGCAGTTGGCTCCCCATCAGTAACCATGATGATCTGTTTTGTTCCGGTTTGTTTCGCTAACATTTGGCGGGCAAGCATCAACGCATGTTGCATATTTGTTCCTTGCATGTAACCAGTGGTGACTTCTGGCAGTTCGTGTATGTCAATTTCGCGAGCAAGGAGATGGAATCCTACAATCCCTAAATAGTCTCTTGGGTATTGCATCGTGATGAGAGATTGAAGAGCCAATGCTACTTTTTTTGCCGGGAGTAGCCTACCGGTCCACGCCATAGAGTTTGAGAGGTCAAGCATGAGCACAGTGCTTGAACGGACAAGGCTTTCAGTTCGTTCTATTTCAAAATCGTCAGGCGACAACTGTATGGGCGTCCCTCCGCCAGTTCGTTTGATTGCATTACGAACGGTTCGTTGAATATCTAAATTAAACGGGTCTCCAAATTCGTATGGCTTAGTTGAAAAGTCTCGTTCGTGGCCTATGCCCTCATGTTGGAGATCATGTGACCCAAGATGGTCTTTGCTTAACTTTTTAAATAGATCAGACAAGGCTTGTTGTCCTATCTTTCGCATAGCACGGGGCGTTAATTCGAATCGTCCATCTTTGCTTTCGACGTAACCAGCCTTCTCTAATTCTTGAGCTATCTCAGACAGTTGATCAAGGCTATTGGCTACATCATCTCCAAGGAGTTCTCGGGCTCGTTCAATATCTACCTCAGCGAGTTGCGATGGATTATTCACCGATGAGAGCATTCGCTCAAGAGAGTCTATGTCAGCGAGATCTTCAAAAATATTTTGTGCATTCTCTAATGAAATTTGTTCTTCTCCTGAAAATTCGTATGATTGCTCCCAGCCAAGATCTGGGAAGGCTTCTTGCAAGTTTTGGCTTAATTGATCCATTTGCCATTGCAAATCCATATCTTCTAGAAGTTGATCATTTAACTGCTGGAGTTGCTGTTGTTGTTCAGGTGTCATGGAATTCATCATTGCTTGTGCAGCTGCCATTCGTTGGGCCATAACTTCTAGTAATTCATCGAGCGTTGAAGGATTCTCTGGGAAAAAATCTCCGAATTCTTCCATAAAGGAATCGAAATCTGGTTCTTCACCTTGAGCGCGTTGTTCAAGCATTTCATTTAGTGAAGACATCATGTCTTTGAGCCTGCCCATATCTTCAGAACCCATATTCTGCATATCGTCTGAAAGCTGATCCAAATATCGTTGCATGAGTTGCTCTTTAAGCTTGTCCATAAGGTCATCAAATTGTTGACGAGCTTCTGAGGATGTGAATTCGTAGTTTTGTAGATCGCGAACTTTTCCGGCTAAATCTTCTGGCATCATGTCAAGTTCTAAATTCCGTTGGGTGACGGTCTCTTCAGTTATTTTGCTTCTTCGCTCATCTCCTGATTCGGTTGCTTCTTGAAGGAGATCATCTAACGATTGTCTTTCAGTATCAACAACGTTATTGAGGCTTTCCGATACTTCGTCATAGACTCCACCGAGGTCATAGTTTTCAAGACGTTCTTGTCGTTGTTCACGAAGTTCATTCAACATATCTCGCAGGCCCTGAATTCGTTCACCGTCCATGTCAAAACCTGATTGCATTAACCTGCGTAGTGCGGAATTGATATCCCCGTCAAACATGAGGTCATCAGCAATTTCCGACATGATGTCATCAGCAGACAGATCGAAACCCGTTTGTGTTCCATCCCATGCAGAATACGCGTAATAATTCTTGCTCTTCTTGCGTCTACGCCATTTACCGATGACCATGCTTTGACAGTACCAGCACTACCCGCTTGTGCACGTATCGAACGTGGTTGGTTTTAAGGGAAGTTGTGATGACCTTTGGTATGTGAACTATGGTCTAGGTCATGATTGTTGAATATGAGAAAAGAGGGCGGACTGCCGTCATTACATTAAATAGACCTGAAGCGCGAAATGCTGTTTCAGGAGAGTTAGCACAAGCCCTTGAAGAAGCCGTAGATAAACTCGAGGCTGACGACGATGTGTGGGTTGGTATTCTTGCTGGCAACGGCCCTGTCTTCTGCGCAGGTGCTGACCTCAAAGCTGTCGCATCGGGAAAAGCGAATCTAGGCACAAGCCGAGGGGGATTTGGAGGCTTTGTAACGTTGGAGAGAACAAAACCTGTTATTGCAGCCGTTGAAGGACCAGCAGTTGCGGGAGGCTGCGAATTAGTTCTTGCATGTGATCTTGTCGTCGCATCTCCTGATGCCGCTTTTGGCCTTCCAGAGGTTAAGCGATCCCTTGTCGCGATGGCCGGTGGCACAACAAGGCTACCGAAAAGAGTCCCACAAAATATTGCTATGGAGATGGCATTGACCGGAGACACAATAACTGCTGAGCGGGCATACCAACATGGTTTGGTGAATATTTTGTGTGAACAGGGTGAAGCAATCAACGAAGCTATCAGTCTGGCCGAACGCATAAATAGCAATGCCCCGCTCGCTGTCCGAGCCACAAGAAAAGCTGTTTTGGAGGGAGCGATGGTAAATGATGACGAAGGTATACGTATCGCCGTTGAACTATTTAAACCCGTCGCTATAAGTGAAGATGCTAAAGAGGGGCCACTCGCTTTTGTTGAGAAGCGTTCACCTGAATGGAAAGCACGCTGAGTGATCCATCAAGCGTACCTGACACAACATTTGCAGGCGCTTTAAAGCAAACCATTGCCGATAACCTTTCGGCCCATAACAAAATTGATTCAACTAACAACGCTCTTCGGAAGGCTTCTGTGGGGATCATTGTGGTTGAAAACGATAAGGGAGAAGCCGGGTTTATTCTTACAAGACGTGGAAAAGGGTTACGAAATCACAGCTACCAGTACGCCTTGCCTGGAGGAAGAATTGACCCTGGGGAAACGCTGGAGGAAACAGTACTACGCGAAATTAATGAGGAAATAGGGATTACCGTCTCAAAAGATCAGATATTGGGATGCCTTGATGAATATGAGACACGGTCAGGCTTTTCGATTACCCCAGTGGTCTTATGGGTAAATGATTTATCCTCTTTAGAAGCTGAACCTGATGAGGTTGAGGAGATATTTATCATTAACCTCAAGGAGCTATTCAGAGCTGACAGCCCGAAATGGGTCTCAATTGAAGAAAGCGACCTGAAGGTGCTGCAGTTGCCGATCAGAAATCGTCTTATTCACGCTCCTACAGCGGCTTTATTACTTCAGTTCAAAGAAGTCGCATTACTGGGAAACTTTATGAGAACAGATCATATTGAAGAGCCTGTCTGGGCTTGGAAGTGAGCTTTAGCGTTAATTTTGCAGGTAATTTGACCCGATATTGGTCAAATAATGGCAAATTGCCTTAAACACGGCTACCGTTACAGATGTGCCATATGGCACATGACAAACTTTCATGCGGCAAAAACGTATTGCCGTACATGATGAGAGGGAAATTTTTCATGAAAAAAATTAAATTACTAGTTTCAGCTTTTGCTGTAGCACTGGTTGCAATGCTTGCATTGGCACCAGCTGCTCAAGCACAAGATGTTCCACTAGCACAAGCTGATCCTGCTTTTGTTGAAGCGGCTGGAGAGTATGAATTTACAATCACCGGTTCAGGCTGGATAGCAGGTGCACTTGCACTTGTTCCTTGCAACGTTAACTCATACGAGGCTCTCGCCGCTGGTGGAGCCGAGGCATGTGATACTGCATCGCTAACAATTGCTTCTGCAGGCGCAGATGGAACATTTTCAGTAACTGCTACCTTCACAGTCCCTGAAGGGGGAATGTGTATCGGTATTGGCGGTGGCGCTGGATTCACCGAACAAGGTGGAGGATACTGTGTTGGTGTAGGAGCTCCAATCCTTCCTAACTCAGGTTCAGAGTCAGCAATGGTCGCTATCATCGGAGCAGCAGTGCTCGCTGGTGGAGCAATGATTGTTCTCAGCACACGCCGACGTTCATTCGTCAGCTAAAGCTGAAATCGTTCAACTGAACGTATCAAAGAGCCGGGCCTACGGGCTCGGCTCTTTACGTTTTTATCCCCAACTCGAGATAATTTCTTCGGTTGTTGTAAGTGTTGATAACAACGACAAGGTTCCCTCGAGAACCTTTTCCCCATACTCAATCGGGACTCCAGCAACAGCATCAGTAGGAACAACTACTTGGTATCCCAAATCAACTGCTGAGAGAACGAGCCCTAAGATTCCAATATTGATTGACACACCGATAGGAATCACAGTAGTTGAACCTAAGTTGCGTATTGTTTGGTCAAGAGAGGTTGATGTAAAAGGAGTCAAACCATGTAATCGTGAAATGGTAATGTCCTCTGGTTCAGGCCCAAATTCGCTAACTATTTGAGCGCCTTCTGTGCCTTCGATAATTCCAGACCCTCGTCCATGCATCTCTTTCGAAGCTGCAAGCATTCTACAATTTGTAACTGTGCCACGGGAATCGCTTCTGTTAACCGCAGTTGCATGGATGACCGGTATCCCCATACGACGAGCGGCCTGACAAAGTTGCGGGCCCTTCGATAAGACACCAGAGGAAACTGCAGCTTGATGTAAATCGATGAAGGCAGAAGATTCGCCAATGATTCCCTCTTGCACCTCCATCGTTACAACAACTGTTGATTTTGGGTCTACGAGGTTCCTTAACTGCATTTATGCTCCTAGAAATTCTGGTGTTTTCTTTTTGAGTTTTACACATTTAAACGTATTTAGCTAAAGCCACATAAAAACAGAAATGTGTCGGGCATCCACCACTTCATACGATTTAAGGACCACAGTGGGCACGTTCGTCTCCTGGAAAACTGCCACCGCTTTAGGGGGTGGGCTGTCAATGGCCCACCCCCACCGATAGTGCTCAGAGATGAATAGAACCTTCTTGACTTATTTGGATTGTTTCCCCAATCTTATGGCTTTTCAGAAACTCTTCAATGACAGTATCCGAGTCAGAGACGAGAAGCCGGCGTTGTGTATCGGGATTCTCAGCAAGTACATAAACCTTTGGAGCACTTGCACTGTATGACACAGTTGATGATACAACTTTTGCATTTCCGTACATTTCAGGTTCTATCTGGATTGTGTCAGTTCCAGATTGGGTTTTATCAGAAATATCGCTGAGATAAATTCCTGAGGGTGGTTGTTGGGCAGACAATGAAATGAGTCCTTGTTTGGTTAGCATGCCGGAGACTGAAGTGATGACTCCAGTAGTCTGGCTCTCACGAACTTGTTTGGTTAACTGGGACAGTCCTTGCAGCATAAAATTGTTATAAGGGCCCCCCGCAAAGGTCATACCTCCAGTGATGGTGCCGGGACGTTTGCCTAACTCAAATGCTTCTCGCTGGAGCCTAACTGCTATGGGAAAGCAACTGTAAAGCTCGTGAAATTGGCTTTCAGATGGTTTCTTTCCGGTTAGGCGAACGTACTCGACCTTTATCTGATCAAGCCCGCTGCACTGATGGAGTTGACTTCTCTCCGTTACGGGAGTTACTGCATTTGATTCGATAAGTGCATTGGGGAAGATAAACCCATCAAAGCTGTTTGAGTAGGTTTCTGCAATGTCTTCTGTTGTGATAAGGATTGCTGATGCTTGATTCACGTTCCATTGAGTGACGTGATGCAATTTATACGGTGTTGCGATGGTACGCCCCCAACCTTTCTCCTTTAGGTGATCGTGAGCATCGCGAACCCATGAAGATGGAATTGAGTCAGCTATTCTTGCCATTTCTTGCCATTCTTTATTTATTAACTCTTGGTGGCTTTGGCGTGTTAATTTGTGTGCGTTTGCGTATGAGTTTTCAATGAGCGCGTATTGGTCTGATGCCCTAATTAACCCCATTTCTATTTCGTATCGTGAAATTGGGAGCTCAGAAGGTTGAATGAACTCAGGAGATTCTTGCTTTGTGCTATCTGAGAGAGTCGGTATGGCATTGAGCGATTCTGAAGCGTTTCGCTCATAATTCTTTGCCTCGCCACCTACGATAAGGGTGCAACGAGATTTAGATGCGCTGACGTCTTCTATGGCTCGCTTTATGAGGGAGCTTTGGAGAATTCCTATGTTATATGTGATGCTTTTCGCAGGTATACCTAAATGTTGTGCTACAAGGCCACCAGGATTACTTATGGTCCATGTGCCTTGAGGAACTATGATTTGATCAACGGTAGATAGTATTGCGTCGTTGCCAGCGTCCTCAGCAGCTTGTTGCGTAGCTTCACACATGAGTTCAATGACATTAAGCGGCGAATCCTGAGGCTTCTTCGTGAGATGGGAGGTTCCAGCGATTACTATGTTTGATTGAACGTTAGTTTCCATGATCTTTCAGTTTTATGTTGCCGGAATGTCCCGAAAATAGATTCAGCCATCCTCTTCAAATATTTTAGTTCGGTTCTTTCTTATATCTCTTTTTGTGTAAGGCTCAGTATATGGAAGAGCTGAGATGGATTGATAAGAGGGAAATGAACCGGCCAATTCTTGTGGTCGCTCTTAAAGGCCTGTTTGATGCTGCTGAAGCCGCTACTGCCGGAGTGGATCTTCTTATAGCCAAACATGATGCGTCGCTCGTCGCAGAAATCGAGCCTGAATCATTTTTTAATTTTCAAGAAGAGCGACCCTTTGTTCGCTTGGGCGAGAATGGTCGTGAGATTGAATGGCCATCAAACAAAATGTGGGGTGCTCCATGCCCTTCCGGTAACCATGATTTGCTTTTGTTATCTGGGATAGAACCACATTTACGTTGGAAGACGTTCTCTGAGTCGCTCACAGAGGTAGCTCGGCTCATGGATGTGGAGATGGTTATAACGATTGGGGCAATGGCAGGTATGGCCCCTCATACTAGACCTTTAGGTGTAGTCGGAAGCGCATCTAATTCCTTGATTGCTGATCGGCTTGGGCTCGGCAAACCTTCATACGAGGGGCCAACTGGCCTTGTAGGAGTGCTGCATGATCACCTTGATAAGGAAGGTATCCCGATAATATCTCTTCGTGTCTCAGTGCCCCATTATGTTCCTGGACCTCCGAATCCGGAAGCTACCAGGTCCCTTCTTTCACGACTCGAGTTGGTAACAGGAGTCGAAACTTTTCATGCTGAATTAAACAAAGCTGCAGATGATTGGAGAGAACGCATCCATATTGCAGTGACGAATGATCCCGAAATGTCTAGTTATGTTGAAGAGCTTGAAAAACGTGTCGATGAGAGCCAAATCATGCCCTCTGGAGATGATCTAGCTGCTGAACTTGAAGCTTTCCTCCGAGATAAAAGAGCAGAATAACAACCTAGGGTCGGGTTAAAATTTTCCTACCCATTTTCCGTAAAGCGACCGCTGCTGCTCCTATCAATGGGCCTTCTTCGCGTAAAGCACCTGGAATCACGAGTGTCCCCCTTGAGTGTTCAATTTTTGTTAGATTATCAATTGTATTTTGAGCGGCATCAAAGAAATCATTTCCAAATCCGAACGCTACAGATCCTGAAACCACGGCGAGTTGCAAGTCAAGAAGGTTTGCAACCGAAGCGATAGCCCTTCCTACGAGAACTCCGGTTTCTTGTCGTACTTCTTGGGACACATTGAAGGGTTCTATCCCATA
>DBHP01000083.1:9344-9665 GCA_002295705.1 Candidatus Neomicrothrix sp. UBA825
TCTTGTTGAACGAATACATGACCGATATGGCCCGCATTTCCTTCAGCGCCTTCTAAGAGGTTTCCGTTGAGAACTATTCCGCCTCCGATTCCAGTGGATACGACCATGGCTATGAAATTGATATCATTTTTAGCAGCTCCTAACCACCCCTCCGCTAATGCAAGTGCTTTTGCATCATTATCGATAAATGTTTGAATTCCGATGTCGTTTTCAATGTTTTGGCGCAGCGGGAAATCTCTCCATTGCGCAATATTGAGTGGCGAGACGAGATTGTATGCATCTTTGCCGGGACCTCCACAGCCAATTCCGATCGCTCTTGGC
>DBHP01000103.1 GCA_002295705.1 Candidatus Neomicrothrix sp. UBA825
AGCCCGCTTCGACACTATCAGACCTGAATGAAATTCGATTAGTTTTCAAAGCACCCCTAACCGATGATGGCAAAGCAAAAATATCTCTGTCTACAGTCAGAGAAGGCCAAGATATACCAATTGGCGAAACGGTGTTCGAGTCTCCAACAGTAATCACAGCAAGTATCCCTCAAACTCCTAAACCCGGACAATACGTTATCCGATACGTAGTTACTGCAGAGGATGGCGATATGAACGATGGGGGATATGCCTTTGAATTATTTGAACGGCAGGATTCGAGTAAGCCATGGTTACTTCTAGGAGGGGGATTAGGGATAATCCTCGTTGCTGTATTTCTACTCAGAGCATATTCCCAGAGCGCCACGCAAGGATGAAAGAGATGAATGAGCCTAAAATACCTCCCCTTGATATCAATAACCTTGAGGCTGATGCTGCCGCAATACTTCAGCCGATGATAGATGCCGGTCGCCCCTGGAATATTTTTCTTACATTAGCGAAGCACCCAGACCTTGCTAAACGATGGCTAGTCTTTTCGAACCACGTACTATTTAAGTCAACATTACCTCCCCGAGAAAGAGAACTAGCTATCTTGCGGATCGGGTGGCTATGTAAATCAGAATACGAGTGGGCGCAACACAAGATCATAGGTTCCGATGCCGGACTGGAAGTAGCAGAAATAGAAAAGATCAAAGTTGGGCCTCAAGGAGAATGGAACCAACTAGATTCGCTTGTACTTAGAGCCACAGACGAACTGCACGCTGAAAAGCAAATCTCTGAAGAAACGTGGACATCACTCCTAGAATTCTGGAGTGAGCAGCAACTCATGGACCTAGTATTTACTGTCGGCCAATACACACTTGTCTCAATGGCTCTGAAGACATTTGGAGTTCCACTAGATGACTTCCTAACTGGATGGGATCCAGCATAATTTCTCTAACAAGAGGCCGGAACCAAAACAAGTATTTAAGAATGTATTTTGGGAAAATCAAAATCGTAAATGGAGCATCCTAACTCCAAAGTACATTCTTGTAATAAAATCATTAAGTAAGAGTACTGAACAGAATCCCAATTTATGAGGTCAAGATGCGTTACATCCTAGGTTTACCCACAGACCATGTTGAATCTGTTGACCAGTTTGGTACAAGCCACGCAATCGTTGAAATGGCTACCACCGCTGAAACGCTTGGATTCTCCGGTGTTTTCGTAACAGATCACCCGGCACCGCCAAAGTCATTTATAGACACTGGCGGCCACCACACACTTGACCCCATGATTACATTGGCAGCTGCAGCAACTTCAACAAAAAAAATTAAGCTACTAACAAATCTTTATATAGTCGCATACCGTAACCCACTTCTAGTAGCAAAAATGGTTGCAAGCCTTGACAACCTTTCACTAGGTCGCCTCATTCTCGGAGTTGGAGCGGGTTACCTTAAAGAAGAATTCCAAGCAACGGGCGCTGATTATGAGAACAGAGGTCAGTTATTAGATCATTACATTGAAATAATGAAACAAGCTTGGACTGGGAATCCAGTTACAACGAAAGGTTATAACTTCGAAGCAAAGAAAATCATTTCGTTACCAACCCCTGTTTTTCAAAATGGCCATTCTTCACCTCCGATATGGGTTGGTGGTAACTCTAAGAATGCTTTAGAGCGCGTTGCACGCTTCGGTGAAGGATGGATTCCTATGGCCACTCCTAAAGGGATGGAAAAGTTTGTTAAAACAACGGCAATTACTGATATGGCTGCTTTGGGGAAAAGGATCAATGACCTCATGGAGATATGGGAACGATACGAAAGAAAAGGGAAACCATTTATCTCCATTGAGCCTTGGGATGCCGGGAGATTCGGGTCAAAAAAATGGGACCCTAATAAATACTTGGAACGGATAGATGAACTGTCAGAAATGGGAGTTACTCACATCCCCGTCATGCTTAGCTCAATCGGCAGAGAATATGAAGCAACGAGATCTAAATATCTTGAATCCGTTAACGAGTATGCGCAACTCATCGGAATTCAATGAAGGAACTCATAGCAAACCAATTTCCGCAGCAACGTCTTGCAGTTGGATGGTTTCACCAGAGATATAGTCGCTTACATTAGAAGCAATATGAGCAACCACCCCTCCAATAACCTCAGGCTCTACACCTAAAGAGGCAACGTTCTCGACTGGACCACGAACAATTTTCACTCGCTCGGTAGCGACTAGTCCCGGTTGAAGATTCAACGAGGTAATACCATCTTCTCCATATTCGTACCCAAGCTGGACCGCTAAGCGGTGAAAGCCACCTTTGGATACGGTATACGCTGACCCCCAACCACCCTTACCGGGCATAGCGAACGGCGGTTCGTACGCTGCAGCTGACGTCATGAATAATAAAGTTCCGCTTCCTTGCTTCACCATTGAAGCAAGGATCGGTCTGAGGAAAAACATTTGAGCAGTGATATTTCCGAAAATGCGATCTTCTACATCGTTGAGATCGTTGTCTAAAAATCTTCCATAATTTCCTGGACCGCTATACACGGCGTTACTCAATAGCACATCCACATAACCTAATTTGTCAATAATTGCTTCTGCCGTGGGGACCAAATTATCTCTTTCCATGAGGTCCATATAGAAAGGGAAAGCTTGCACATTGAATGAGCGGATAATTTTCGCTGTTTCTTCTAAAGAACCAGGAAGCATTACTGCGCTTAGTCCAGAAGGTTCAGGAGATTGGTCTCCCATTGACATGGTTCGAGCAGTGATTGCCACATCAAAACCCCGTTGAGCCAAAGCAATAGCTGAGGCTTTACCAATTCCTCGGCTAGCGCCAGTGACTACTGCAGTTCGTCTCTCCATATAAGCTTGAAACTATTTTAGGCCGGCGTTGCTATCAATTAGATCCCATAAATCTTCAACATGTCGCTGCTCAGTCCACGTTGACCCAATTGAAACCCGAATATAAGACACATCATCGGTTACAGATGGAGTTACATACGCTGAACCACTGGCATTGATTGCATCTGCTAATTCCCTTGTTGCATCATTGCCGTCAGTATGACGAAAGCACACTAATGCTAACGTCCGCGGCGCTATAAGTTCTAACCTTGAGTCGTTAATAACCCTGGACTCAAGTTCTTTCGCCCAAGCGACATGGGATCTAATGAACGTTCGCAAGTTTTCCGCTCCGTACGACCGAAGGACAAACCAAAGCTTCAAAGCTCTAAAGCGTCTGCCCAAAGGCACATGCCAATCCCTGTAATCAATAGCAGCCGGATTGTCCTCCGTTTCATTGCGGAGATACGGTGGCAAAATATTTAAAGTTTCTATTAGTTTTGAACGGTCAGAAACCCAAAAGACTGAACAATCAAAATTTGTCAAGAGCCACTTGTGTGGATTAAATGTGTAGCTATCGACAAGTTCAACGCCGTCTTGAAGTTCTCTGAACTCTGGACAGATCATTGCACTACCAGCGTAAGCTGCATCAGCGTGATGCCACATTCCGTTCTCCAAAGCAATAGTGGCTATTGCACGGATAGGATCCATCGCTGTCGTATTTGTTGTGCCAACTGCCGAGCAGACCCATGCCGGGGTGAGGCCAGAATCAATATCATCCCGAACCATTTGTTCGAAAGCATCAGCATCTATCCCAAACGTTTGAGTTACTGGCACCGAACGAATGTGCTTAAATCCAGCTATTCGAGCTCCCTTTTCGATAGACGAATGGGCCTGAGAAGAGCCGTATGCAACGAGTGAATTTGCATCTGCGCCTGACAGCTCAAATTGATGCCTCGCCACAGCAAGAGAGAGGTGTGTCGAATCCGATGCGCTCATTTGGATAACGCCTCCTCCAGGTCCCTGATCCAAACGCCAGGAAGATGGAAGCCCAAGAAGGTCAACAAGCCAATCCAAAACCGCATTTTCTATCTCAGTGGCAGCTGGAGCTGTGGACCACATCATTCCCTGCGTTGCTAAACCCGCAGCCACGAACTCACCCAAAGCGGATACAGGGGATGCCCCCGAAGGAAAGAAAGCGTACCAACCAGGATGCTGCCAGTGAGCAACGCCAGGCATCACGACCCTATCAAGGTCGGCAATGATCTCTTCCATTGACTCAGCCTTCTCGGGAGCGGAAACTGGAAGCATATTCCTGATATCGCCAGGCTTTATAGTGGGGAGCACCTGATACTGATCAACGGTGTCAAAGTATTCCGCAAGCCAATCAACAAGGCGGTATCCGTATTCTTGAAACTCAGCTTTTGATAAATGCATATTGGAAAGGTCTTCAGTCATAGTTGGTAAGTGTAACGAAGGACGCATCAAGTAGGACAGAGAAAGCATTAGGAACTATGCGGATTTCCTGACCTCTTTTCCCGGCGCTTACATATATTGAGTTCATTGACAATGCTATTTTCTCCACAAATGTTCGGTGGTAGCGGCGTTGGCCAAAAGGAGAAATGCCGCCCAAGACATATCCAGTTCTTCGCTCAGCGACTTTTCCATTCGCCATGCAGGCTTTTTTGACTCCAGCTGCTTTCGCTAGGGCTTTTAAATTCAGGGAAGCCGAAACAGGTATCAAACAGACAACGAACTCGCCTGTATTTAATTCAGACATCAAAGTTTTAAACACGCTTTCTTCGTTTAGCCCTAATTTACTAGCAGCTTCGCCTCCATAACTCCCAGCTGAAGGGTCGTGATCATAATGCAAAAGCTCATACTCAAAACCTGCATCCTCTAATTCTGCTATCGCAGGGGTCATGATGTAATCTTAAAGCAAAACCTATTAGACATGAATTCATCTTTGATATTGAATAAGTATTGAAAAGAGCGTTATATTTCATAAGTACCTGGGGAGGTTATATGTCGATAGTTGGAACGAAAGTAATCCGTAAAGAAGACCCCAATCTTTTAACAGGCAGGGGTCAATTCGTTGATGACATTCAACTCACAGGGACAACCCATATGGCTTTTGTCCGAAGCACAGAGGCACACGCACTGATCAAAGGCATTGACGTGTCAGCAGCGTTAGAATGTGAAGGAGTCATAGGAGCGTGGACTGCGGCTGATCTTGAGCTTCCACCTTTGCCAGGTGTGCCGGGACTTGAGAGGCCAGCGCTGGCCATTGATAAAGTGCGCTTTGTTGGAGAAGCAGTGGCAGTAATTGTGGCGGAAAGCAAATACGCAGCAGCAGATGGAACAGAACTAGTAATAGTTGATTACGAACCGCTTGGAGCAGTGACAAGCATAGAGGAAGCAACTGCGGAAGATGCGCCACTTTTATATGAGGAACTAGGTTCAAATACAGTCGCAGAAGTTCCCACTGAAGATGATCACCAAGCTATCTTTGATGCCGCACCGCATACAGAAACAATCAAACTTGTCAATAATCGTTGCACCGCAGCTCCTATTGAAACAAACGCATGTCTAGCAGACTACGGTCCTGCAGGCCTGACTATTTGGGCTAGTTTTCAAGCCCCGCATCATCTACGAAACCGAATCAGTGCATGGCTAGATATCCCCCAAGATCAATGTCGCGTCATCACTCCCGATGTCGGCGGAGGATTCGGGCAAAAAATTAATTTCACCCCAGAGTTTTTCGTTGCACCAGTTCTTTCGAAGATCCTCAATAGGCCGGTGAAATACTCTCAAACAAGAAGCGAAGCCATGACTTCCATGTATCACGGAAGAGCCCAAGAGCAAGAGGTAAGTGTTGCATTTGATAATGAAGGAAAGATTCAGGCACTAAAAGTTTTTGCTTCACAAGATATGGGTGGATATGCAGACGGAACTGGAATGGGAATGCCGGTGCTAACAACTGCAATGTCTGCAGGTTGCTATGTGATCCCGAATGTTTCTATTGCATGGAGAAATGTTTTAACGAATACGACTCCTATCGCTGCCTACAGGGGAGCTGGACGTCCCGAAGCCACGTATCTCATAGAGCGCGCAATGGACCATATTGCATACAAACTTGACATGGATCCCACAGAGGTGCGCCGACGAAATTACATCCCTAAGGACAGTTTCCCCTATCCGACCCACTCGGAACTCGCCGTGTATGACAGTGGAAATTTTGAAGGAGCCTTGGATGAACTACTCAATATCATGGATTATGAAAGTTTAAGAGAAGAACAGGCTGCTAACCGAGAGAATTCTCAGAAACCGCTTTTGGGAATAGGATTTTCAAGTTGGCTGGAAATTGCAGGATTTGGTCCACCGGGTTCTCTTGAAGGATTCGGTCACCTTGGGTCGTGGGAATCAGTTCAAATACGAATCCAGCCCGATGGTTCTGCGATTATCTACACAGGAGCTTCCCCACACGGGCAGGGTACAGTCACGACTTTCGCACAGATTGCTTCAGAATATCTTGGTATTGACTATGAAAAGATTTCTGTCCGGCATGGAGACACTGCAACTATTCCGCAAGGAATTGGAACAATGGGTTCTCGACAAGTTGCTGTAGGAGGTGAAGGTGTAAAAAACGCCTCGCTCAAGATTGTTGAGAACGCTAAATCAATAGCGGCGCATAAACTTGAGGCAAACCCAGAGGATATTGAGGTCGCTGATGGGAGCCTTTTCGTTAAAGGAACCCCAAGCAAAAACCTTACGTGGGCAGAAGTCGCCACCTTCAGTTTCCAACGCTTAGAACTCCCAGAGACTATGGACCCCGGGTCACTAGATACTACGATCCTCCAAGAAGTACCGAATTTTAGTTTTCCATCGGGAGCCTATGCGTGCGTAATTGAGATCGACAGACAAACAGGGGATGCGAGGATTCGTGATATGTACCTTGTGGATGATTGCGGAACAGTTATAAATCCATTACTGGCTGAAGGACAGGTACATGGGGGAGTCGCGCAAGGCATCGCACAAGCCCTATACGAAGAGTTTAGCTATGACGAGAATGGACAGCCCACAACCGCAACGTTCATCGATTACCTTATGCCAGGGGCGCCCGACCTACCTTCATATATTTCTGGAAGAATAAACACCCCGAACCCAAATAATTCTTTGGGTGCGAAAGGGATAGGGGAGTCTGGTTCAGTAGGAACGCCACCAGCAGTTATGAACGCAGTGGTAGACGCCGTAAGACACTTAGGTGTTACTCACATTGATATGCCAGCAACGCCTCAGAAGCTCTGGGAAATACTTCAAGGAGGATCTAAATGAGTTATCCAACATCAATAAATATAAATGGAAACGCATACCATAAATCCGTTGACCCCCGAACACTACTCGTACACTTCATACGTGAGGAATGCGGTTTAACGGGAACACACATAGGTTGTGACACATCAAACTGTGGGGCTTGCACGGTGCTCCTCGACGGAAACGCTGTTAAATCTTGCACAGTGCTAGCAGTGCAAGCAAACAACCACGAAATAACCACTGTTGAAGGTCTTGCAAATGACGATGGATCTTTTACTCCAGTCCAAGAGGGCTTTAGGCAAGAACATGGATTGCAATGCGGGTATTGCACCCCTGGAATGTTGATGGCAGCTACAGCTCTACTTGATGAGATACCTAATCCAAGCGAACAGGAGATCCGAGAAAACCTAGAAGGGAACCTATGCAGATGCACAGGTTACGAAATGATCGTCCGTTCAGTTCAATGGGCAGCACAAAACCCCGATGGAATTCCAGTACAGATAGGGGAAAGCTCATGATCCCAGCAAAGTTTGACTATAAACCAGCACAATCAAAAGAAGAAGCTTTATCGTTACTCGCTGAATATGGGGATGAAGCGAAATTGTTAGCTGGAGGGCATTCGTTACTTCCTCTCATGAAGTTGAGATTAGCCACACCTGAAGTTCTTATTGATATCGGAGCAATGGAAGACCTCTCATACATTCAAGACAAAGGTGATGTGGTAGCTATTGGTGCTCTTACCAAGCATCGGCAGGTAGAACAATCTGACATTCTTAAAGAACACATTCCCTTACTTGCCCATACAGCGAGCCATGTAGGGGATCCTCAAGTTAGAAACCGAGGAACCATCGGGGGATCCCTATGTCACGGTGACCCTGCTTCTGATCTTCCAGCTGCCATCCTCGCCACGCGAGCCACGCTGGTGATTTCAGGACCCTCAGGGGAAAGAAAAGTTGAATCTGATGCTTTCTTCACTGATTTCTGGGAAACCGAAGTTAAAGAAGATGAACTCCTAACTGAAATAATTGTTCCAAAACACACGGGAGAAAGCTGGGCTTACCAGAAATTTAACCGCAGAGCTCAAGATTGGGCAATAGTCGGTTGTGCTCTGCAAGCTGGTGACAATCCTGGCATCGGTATGGTCAACATGGGGTCTACTCCTGTTAGAGCAGTAGACGCAGAAAATGCTCTAAAATCCGGTGGCTCATCCAAAGAAGTTTGCGAACTAGCAGATTCAGGGCTCACCCCACCCACAGATATACATGGAAACGAGTCATATCGAAGAGACCTAGCTAAAGTTCTCCTCCAGCGGGCATTAGAAAGCTAGCCTATTGAGGCAAAAAGCATAAGGCAGTCATTGAACGACTACTATCTATTTATATGGATTTAGGTATATCGGGAAAAACAGCTTTGGTTTCAGCATCTTCAGCTGGATTAGGTTTCGCCTCTGCGCTTGCATTAGCAGAAGCTGGTTGCAAAACAGTTATATCTGGAAGAAATGAAGAGCGATTAATGCAAGCCGCAAGCAAGATTCCAAACTCAATTCCTATTACCGCAGACGTTTCAACTGTCAAAGGATCACAAGCGCTCGTTCAAGACGCAAAATCACAACTTGGAACTAGCATTGACATCCTAATAACAAATGCTGGAGGGCCTCCCACGGGCACCTTCGCATCAACCGATGTTGACCAGTACTTGACCGCGATTGAATTGAATCTCATGTCCGTTGTCGCAATGTGTAAAGAAACTGTTCCAGACATGCAAGAAAAAAAATGGGGAAGGGTACTAGCAATAACTTCAATATCTGTTCGGCAACCAATCCCAAATATCATGCTTTCAAATACAGCCAGAGCAGGAGTTACCGGATTTTTGAAAACCATGGCACTAGAAATAGCATCCGATGGAGTAACTGTGAATTCAATACAGCCCGGACTCCATGCAACAGATCGCGTTCTCGAAGTATACGGCGAAGAGAATATGGAAGACCTTGCCCAGACTGTCCCCGCACAAAAGATAGGGTCAGCGAATGACTTTGGGAAAATCGCAGCTTTTTTATGCTCTGAACAAGCAAACTTTATTACCGGAGCGGCAATACCAGTAGCGGGCGGAACCTATGGGGGGTTGCAATAACGACTACAGCGGTTCGCCCTACTTTGAAAGACACTATAGGCTAAACGCGTATGGAAGAAGCACCATGGCGCACAATACCCGAACTTATTGAATACTCTGCTACTACATATGGAAATCATCAAGCGCTTGTTGACGGCGAGTTCCAATTATCCTTTACCGAGCTCAAAGACGAAATCTATAAGTCAGCGAATGCGCTTATAGAAACCGGTCTCACACCAGGGGATCGAATTGGGATTTGGGCCCCCAACACGTGGGAATGGGTGATAGCTGCGTTAGGAGTACATGTAGCAGGAGGAGTCCTGGTACCTATTAACACTCGCTTTAAAGGTAAAGAAGCTTCGTATGTCATTACCAAAGCAGATATTTCGTTGCTTTTCACAGTTACAGATTTTCTTGAAACAAACTACGTAAAACTTCTAGAGGGAACAGATGCAGAAACAACATTGCAGGAAATCATAATCCTAAAGGGAAACGCTGAGAAAAGAACAACCTCTTTCAATGACTTTCTTCGCAGAGCAAAAGAGTCCAGAATCCCCGAAGTTCAAACAAGAGCAGAGGGCGTCAGCGGTGAGGACCTGTGCCATATCATGTTCACAAGTGGAACAACTGGCGCACCCAAGGGAGCAATGCTGAAGCACTCAGCAGTCGTCCGAGGCTATAACGACTGGGCAGACATTATCGGGCTTCAAGCAAGAGATCGATATCTAATTGTGAACCCCTTTTTCCATTCCTTTGGACTAAATGCAGGCATCCTCGCCTGTTTAATGAAGGGAGCCTGCATGCTCCCTCATCCCATTTTCGACGTACAACAAGTAATGGAGAGAGTTCCAAAGGACAAAATAACAATGCTTCCAGGTCCTCCTGCCATTTACCAAACAATATTAAATCATCCCGATTTAGAAACATTTGACATGACTACACTACGACTTGCCGTCACCGGAGCCGCAGCAATACCTGTTGAAATGATAATACAGATGCGAGAACGATTAGGATTCGAAAAAATAGTCACCGGATATGGGCTTACAGAGGGTTCAGGTCTCGCAACCATGTGCCGGCACGACGACGACCCAGAAACAATAGCCAAAACATCCGGACGAGCTATGCCGGGGATGGAAATCAAGATAGTCGATGACAACGGAACAGAACTTGAGAGGGGCCAGCCTGGAGAAATAACCGTAAAGGGTTACAACATCATGGTCGGGTATCTAGACGATCCTAGTCAAACCAGTGAGACAATCACAGAAAATGGTTGGCTCCTTACAGGAGATATAGGAGTAATGGATAATGATGGCAATATTGCAATAACCGATAGAAAAAAAGACATGTACATCAACGGTGGATTTAATGTTTATCCCGCTGAGGTCGAATCCATAATGCTCCAGCACCCACAAATCGGTCAAGTGTCCATAGTGGGCGTCCCTGACGAAAGAATGGGTGAAGTAGGCTTCGCATTTATCGTGCCCGC
Source organism: Candidatus Neomicrothrix sp. UBA825 (assembly GCA_002295705.1). Taxonomy (GTDB): domain Bacteria; phylum Actinomycetota; class Acidimicrobiia; order Acidimicrobiales; family UBA8592; genus UBA8592. The sequence continues at coordinate 10,730 of DBHP01000103.1, forward strand.
TTCCGGTGAAACACCCAACACAGATCAAATAATAGAATGGTGCAGGCAAGAAATGGCTAATTACAAATGTCCACGAGAGTTAGCTTTCATTAACAATCTCCCTTTAAACGCTTCAGGAAAAGTCCTCAAATACGAACTACGCGATCGTGCAGAGGAATTGAAGTTAAAAAAATGAAAGCTATTGTTCTAGAAAAATATGGTGGGGTGGAAGAACTCCGCTTTAAGTCAGTGCCAGATCCACAAGCAGAAGCCAATGAACTACTCATCAAAGTACAATCGACCGCACTAAATCGAGCTGACATTCTCCAACGAATGGGACTATACCCAGCGCCTCCAAGCAAGTATGAAATCCCTGGACTTGAATTCGCTGGAACAGTCAAAGATAAGGGTACCGAAGTGACCGGTTTTAGTAATGGCGATCAGGTTATGGGAATCGTAACCTCCGGAGCGTACGCAGAGTTCCTAACGGTTCATCACCGACAAGTTATGGTAATTCCAGAAAATCTAACCATGCAACAAGCTGCATCGATTCCTGAAGCATGGTTAACTGCATATGACGCTTTGGTAGACAAAGGGGGACTCCAAAAGCACCAAACATGTCTCATACATGCAGGCGCTTCAGGGGTAGGGACAGCAGCGATACAAATCGCCAAAAGACTAGGAGCAAAGGTAGCCATAACAGCATCTGAAGCGAAAATTGCATCCTGCATGGCGCTAGGTGCTGACCGAGGTATTGATTACCAGCAGGAAGATTTTGTGGAGGCAATTCAAACCTGGACAAAAGGCAACGGGGTAGACGTCATAATTGACTTAGTAGGTGGCAGTTACCTCCAACGCAATGTCAAAGCAATATCTACGAAAGGAATCATCGTCCAAGTCGGTTTAATGGGGGTGGGAAAGCCAGAAATAGATCTGGGAACGCTTTTGAGAAAACGAATTACGTTGATAGGCACAGTCTTAAGATCAAGGTCCTTAGAAGAAAAGATTGCGTTAACACAAAATTTTTCTAACCATTTGCTTTCAGAGTTTGACAGTCAATTCAAAACGGTAATTGATTCGGTCTTCCCCTTTGAATCAATAGCAGAAGCTCACGCGAGGATGGAGAAAAATCTCAATACCGGGAAAATTGTCATAGACATCGCATGAAACCCGTTAAAAAAAAGGAACTTCTAAAAAATCTTGGCATTAGTACATCAGTGCAATACGCTAGACACAACAATGACTGAATCCACAGTAAAAATAAGTATCCCAGGTAATCACCTAATGCCGGGACTTTTTGGAGAAAGAGATCTTCATCTCAAATCAATTGAAGCCGCCTTCCCAGATGCAACAATACACGCGCGCGGTAACCAGATATCAATCCAAGGAGCAAGTGCCCCTAAAGTAGGAGCCCTCTTTGAAGAAATGGTAGCCCTACTCGAAAAGGGACATGTAATAGACGCAACAAGCCTCGGAAGGTCCATAGATATGGTCCTCGCGGATGAAAAGCCCTCTGATATTTTTGGTACTGATATCCTTCGAGTGAGAGGCCGAACAATCCGCCCAAAATCAGCCGGACAAAAGAACTACATAGAGGCTATCAATGAGAATGTTATAACGTTTGGAATAGGCCCTGCCGGAACAGGTAAGAGCTGGCTAGCAGTCGCAATGGCAGTTAAAGCCCTGCAAACAAAGCAAGTCAGACGAATAATTCTTACACGACCAGCTGTAGAAGCCGGAGAACGGCTCGGCTTTCTTCCCGGTGACCTCATGGCTAAAGTCGACCCCTACCTTCGCCCTCTTTACGACGCTCTCTATGACATGATGGAATTGGAAACCGTTGAAAGATTCCTAAATGAAGCAATCATCGAAGTGGCTCCCTTAGCTTTCATGAGGGGAAGAACTCTTAACGACGCATTTGTTATTCTTGACGAAGCGCAAAACACGACGCCAGAGCAAATGAAGATGTTCCTGACAAGAATCGGATTTGGTTCACGAGTTGTCGTCACAGGAGATCTAACGCAAATTGACGTAACAGGTGGTAGAGGTGGACTAGGTGAGCTTGAGGAGATACTTGGAGGTATCAGCGATATAGCTTTCATTCATTTAAATAGTAAAGATATTGTCCGCCACCGAATCGTTCAGGCCATAGTTGACGCGTATGATCAGCGTTCAGGAAGCAGTAAAAAAACTTGAATGTCATCGTAAATTCGGAAATTCCCGAAGATCACCCCGATGCAATCATCGATGAAGAGAAGTGGAGAGATCTCGCTATCCACACGTTGCAAGCTGAAGGTGTTCAAGCCGGCGAACTGAATTTAATATTCGTTGATTCCCAAAATATCCAACAGTTAAACAAAACATACTTGGGAAAAAGCGAACCCACGGATGTGCTTGCCTTTCCTATAGATTCATTTGATGTCTCAACAACAGATACCCCCTTGCTACTTGGAGATGTCGTCATTTGCCCCGAAAAGGCAATGGAGAACGCAAAAGCACAAAATAAAACACTCGAAGAAGAAATAGCTCTTCTCGTTCTTCATGGAGTACTACACATCTTGGGTTACGACCACGCTGAACCTAATGAAAAAGCAGTTATGAAAAAAAGAGAAAAACAATTACTATCTGAATTGTATTTATCATGAGTCAAGCAGAAATTGTCGGATTAATTGCGTTAGTTCTATTGATAGCTGCAGCTGCCCTACTGGCCGCAGCAGAAACAGCGATCACGCGAGTCAGCTCAGCTAGGGCAGAAGCCCTTGCCGAAGAAGGAGGAAAAGGGGCGCTAATTCTCCGTGACCTCATTGACAGAAGGAAGCACGTTCTTCACCCTATTCTCTTCGTAGTATTAGCTTGCCAAATAGGGGTTGCGACTGTAGTCGCTGGATTAGTGCTAAATCATTGGGGAGCATGGCAATTAGTAATCGTTTTCGTCGCTGAACTACTTATCCTTTTCGCTCTCTCAGAAGCTCTTCCTAAAAGCTGGGCCTTAGCTCACCCGGATAGGAGTGCTACTCGAACAGCTCCCTTGGTAAGAGTCTTGTCAAAAATAGCACCTCTCAGATGGGTAGCAAACGGTGTTGTCCGACTTGTAGGAGCTGATCTCCCAAATGGGTTCACAGATGGTGAAGTGTCAGAAGAAGAATTACTAGCATTTGCAGAGGAAGCAGCTGCAAGCGACGCAATCAATGAAGACGAACGGCACCTTATCGAGCAAGTAATTGAATTCGGCGACACAGTTACTCACGAAGTTATGATTCCTCGTCCAGACATTATCGCAGTCAACGAACATGCATCTATAAAGGAAGCAATAGATCTTGTTATAGGAAAAGGCTTCAGTAGATTACCGGTATTCCAAGACAATATTGACGACATAGTTGGGATTGTGTACTCAAAAGAGCTCATGAGATCACTTAGAGATGGCGATAAGTCTCAAACCGTAAACCAAATAATGAGACACCCTATTTTTGTTCCTGAATCAAAAAAAATATCGCAATTGCTCAGAGAAATGCAAGCAGAAAAATCCCACATAGCTATCGTTATCGACGAATATGGAGGAACCGCCGGATTAGTAACACTCGAGGATCTTATTGAAGAGGTCGTTGGAGAAATCGTAGATGAATTCGATGTAGAGCCCCCGATGATAGAGCGACTAAGCAACGGAAACCTTCGAGTTAACGGGCGCGTAAATTTAGATGACCTAGATGCAATTCTGGACATAGATCTACCTGAAGGAGACTGGAGCACTGTGGGTGGCCTCATTTTTAACACACTCGGGCATGTGCCACAGATCGGTGAAACAGTAGAGCTTAATGGCCACCACTTCCTCGTTGAGCGCATACAAGGAAGGCGAATAGCACGTGTGCTATTCACGCCAGCACAGGCAACTAGCGAATGACTTCACAAATAGATGACTCCAAGAAATCAGGTGCATACAAATCAGCCTTCATAACCGTATTAGGGAGACCCAATGTAGGAAAATCGTCCCTCGTGAATAAAATTTGCGGCGAAAAGATAGCAATAACATCCAACAAGCCCCAAACAACTCGACACAAGATACGCGGAGTTCTCCACCGATCAGATGCACAACTGGTGTTTGTCGATACTCCAGGCATCCATAAACCACGAACAACACTAGGCGAACGGTTAAACACAAAAGCTGTATCAACATTGTCAGAAATTGACATCGTCTGCTTTGTCGTTGATGCTACGTCCCCAATCGGACCGGGTGATAAATTTATCGCAGAAAAACTGGGCCCTGAAACGATTGTGCTCGTGAATAAATGTGACAAAGCAAAGAAACCCCAAATAGCAGAGAGACTCATAGAAGCGTCAACCTTCAATTTCTCCGAATACTTTCCAGTCTCAGCCAAAAGTGGCGAAGGACTTCCAGCACTCATCGAGCACCTATTCGGATTAACCCAAGAGGGGCCGATGTTCTACCCAGCTGAGCAAGTCACTGATATGTCAGACCGTGACTATGTAGCTGAATTAGTAAGAGAACAGCTACTACGAATAATGCAAAAGGAAATTCCACACTCAATAGCAACAAGAGTCACAGAATGGGAATGGCCGCGTATCCGAATAGAGATACTAGTAGAGAGAGAAAGCCAGAAAGGTATAGTAATAGGCCATAAAGGCGAGAATCTCAAAAGAGTAGGAACAGAAGTCAGAAAGCAACTTGCAGATGGAGCCTACATAGAACTCCAAGTCAATGTTGACAAGAACTGGCAAAAGAGACCAGATGAAATAGAGCGACTGGGATACTGACGTACTGGCTTCGATTATGAGAATTCAACAATAAGTGCAGCGACGGTCAAAACAGCAAGTGAAATAACACACATGGCGAAAAAAGGGAACTGGATTGAGCGACGCGGGGCTTGACCTTTCCCATGATAATATCTAACGTCGTTTGCCCAATCACGCTGACTTGAAGCCATAAACACAACATATATCTACCTCCCGCTGAAAAGGTGGATACATATGGGCACACAACTGCTGTCTCATACACCAAATTGCTCCTTCAGAGAGATACCTTTTTAATGTGGTCACAAAGAAACTAACACCCGAACAAATAGCGAAGTTAAACATTGACCCAACATCGTTACCAGAGCATGTATCTGTAATCATGGATGGCAACGGGCGTTGGGCTCAGGAACGATCGCTCCCGCGAACCGACGGCCACCTTCAGGGAGAAGAAGCTCTGTTTGAATGCGTCGAAGCAGCAATTGAATTGAATATCCCTTGGCTGACAGCGTACGGCTTTTCCACCGAAAATTGGAAGAGACCCAAAGAGGAAGTGCGTTTCCTAGTCAACTTTAACAGAGAGACAATAAGGAAAAGAAGAGACCAGCTTCACGAACGGAATGTCCGGATTCAGTTCATAGGACGCGAAAACTGGAGAATACCCAAAAGTCTTCTAAGAGACATGAACCAAGCTAGAGACCTAACAAAAAATAACACTGGACTAACTTTCACCGTTGCATTCAATTACGGAGGGCGTGCAGAATTAGTAGATGCAATACGATCTATGCTTGAGAACAAACAAGACCCAGCAAAAGTAACAGAAAAGCAAATAAGCAATTATCTTTATAATCCCAAGATGCCAGATCCAGACCTCGTTATAAGAACATCCGGAGAACAGAGGCTGTCTAACTTTTTGATATGGCAATCTGCATACAGTGAATTCCTATTCCTAAACGAAATGTGGCCAGACTTCAATAAGGAAAGTTTTCATCAAGCGATCAGGGAATATCAAAGCAGAGCTCGAAGATTCGGAGATCTATGACCAAATATCACCGAACGGAAGGAATAGTTCTTCGAACATACAAATTAGGTGAAGCAGACAGGATAATAGTCCTTCTCACTCCTGATAAAGGAATGGTAAGGGCAGTAGCAAAAGGAGTTAGAAAAACGAAGAGCAAATTTGGATCCCGACTTGAGCAAACATCACATATCGCCATGCAACTTCATATAGGGCGCTCTGAATTAGCACTGATAACACAAGCCGAAACCCTAACCTACTTTCCAAAGATACGAGATAACTTTGAACGATTAACTAAAGCAAACGCTCTTCTTGAAGCAGTCGACCAAGTCGCATTACCCGACGAGCCCGCTCCAGAAATGCATATTATGCTCCTGCGAGCGCTTCACTCCCTTGAAAAGGCAAATTCTCCATTGTTAGTACCAAGTTTCTTTCTTAAGCTAATGGCCCTGGAAGGAACAGAACCACAAGTCAACCAATGCGTTCTGTGCGACGAAACAGAACTAGTCAGCTTCTCTCCCGCCGAAGGAGGCCTCCTTTGTCAGCATCATAAGAGAGGGATACAAATCTCACCAGAAGCAGTCAAGCTGCTACAAAAAATATTAGGTGGGGAACTAGCCACAGCATTAAACGCACCAGAGTCGCGAACCACAAAAGAAATCGATGCAGTAGCATCCACGGCAATTGAGTACTTTCTTGAGCGAAAAATCAAATCAACCAAAATATTGCGAACCTAGACAACACCGCCTTCAACTCTAGGGAACGCAGGATTTTTTTAAAGATTCTGGAAATATCACTTCACAAGCCCAAAGCTCAGTTACTATTTTGCAAATGGAAAAAGAAAACAATACCGACTCCTTAATGGAAAAAATTGTAAACCTCTCAAAAAG
>DBHP01000066.1 GCA_002295705.1 Candidatus Neomicrothrix sp. UBA825
GGGTGGCGAAATCACGTCCTCAACTTCGCAAAAGGATGGGTAAACGAAGAAGGTCTAATAGATAGAGCGATCACAAGAGATCTAGATTGGGGAGTCAAGCTCCCTGTAGATGACTTAGGGGAAGGTAAAAGAATTTACGTCTGGTACGACGCAGTTATAGGTTACCTCTCCGCTTCTCAGGAATGGGCAAGTAAGCAGAATACCCCTGAGCACTGGAAGCATTGGTGGCATAACGAGTCATCTCGCCACGTTTACTTTATCGGAAAGGACAATATTCCTTTCCACGCATTATTCTGGCCCGCACAATTAATGGGAGTAAAAGACAAAATAGGCCAAAGCCCGCTACATCTTCCCGATGACATTCCTGCTAACCAATATGTGACGTTCAAAGGAGGTAAGGCTTCAGCAAGCAGAGGAGTAGGATTAACGATCTCGCAGGGGCTAGAAAAGTACCAACCAGACGCTCTCCGATATGCGCTCGCTGCTAATTTTCCTGAACAAGCAGATACAGAAATTTCTGATGATGAGATTACAAGACGAATCAACGAAGAACTAGTTGCCAATTGGGGAAATCTAGTTAACAGAGTCTTAGCAATGACGTACAAAAATGCTGAACAAGCAATTCCATCTGCCGGAGAATTGACAGAAGAAGATGACCAGTTGCTACTCCTCGTTGATAATGCCCTACAAACAGCAAGTTCCCAATTTCACAAAGTGGAACTTCGCGCTGCTTTACGAACAGCAATGGAAGCTGCAAAGGAGACTAACAAGTACCTCAACGCAACCGAACCATGGAAGGTTCTCAAGACTGATAAAGAAAGAGGCCTCACTATCCTCTATGTAGCGCTGAGCGCAATCAATGGGATAAGGGTAATGTTCGCTCCATTTCTGCCATTCTCTAGCCAAGACCTTGACACCATGTTAGGAGAAACAACAGGGTGGGTACGAGAAGTTCTAAAACCCGGTATGAAACTCTCAAAGCCAAAACCACTCTTTCAAAAGGTTGAATAGATGAACGCATCAATCAGTAAATTTAAATGGATCGATAACCATTGCCACTTTGAGGAAACTGATGAGGTAGCGATGGACCTCCAAGAAGCAGCTGCTGAAGGCGTGGAGAAATTCATTGTGGTAGGAACCGATTTAGCGACATCAATGAAAGCGAAGGAGTTATCACAAATCTTTGCAGGAGAAATATTTGCCACAGCTGGAATTCATCCCCATGAAGCAATACATGGTACCGACGGGATTGAGGCACTACTTTCTGAACCCACTGTCGTTGCAGTAGGTGAATGTGGTCTCGATTTTTACTATGACCACTCTCCGCATGGAGAACAAGAGAAAGTATTCCGAGAACAAATCGCTTTTGCACACAAATTTAACCTCCCACTCGTTATCCATACCAGAGAGGCTTGGCCTGAGACTTTTAAAATCTTAGATGAGATGGAAACGCCACCTAAAACCGTATTCCACTGTTTCACAGGAGGACCACACGAAGCAGAATTAGCATTGGATAGAGGAGCGTACCTGTCCTTTTCTGGAATAGTGACCTTCAAAAATGCTGATTCTCTCAGAGAAGCCCTCAGAATGACGCCCATAGAACGAATAATGATCGAAACAGATTCGCCATATCTAACTCCAGAACCCCACCGTGGGAAAAGAAACCGCCCTAAATTTCTTCCGTACATCGGGAGCAGGATCGCCGAAGAACTTGATACTGAGCCTAAAGCCATATCTGATGCTGCATGGTTAAATACACATCGGTTCTACGCTTTAGGTCATAACGCAAATTAAATTCGCCCACAGAGCCACCCAAGGTTGCCTTTTGGGCCTACTCGGGATCATAATAAGGTGCAGTCGGGCGGAGGTAGAGAACTGCAAGAAGAAGTTGCATACCGAATTTTATATTCGCTACGTTACCCAATCGCAGCGACTGCTATAACCCTTTTGGCTGTTATCTCAGTCGTGGTATCTCTCACCGGGCCCACAGAAACCGTTGAGTTAGTCGAGGCATCAGATGCAGACCCGATTAATTACCCAACAATTCCGTCAGGCATAAATGATCACGCAAGTCGGATACCTGAGTTTCAAGAGACCATGACAACAGATGTGATTGATATTTCAAAGACCCAAACTCAATATAGAGAAACACTGCGACTTGAAGCCGTATCTGGAACTGTTTACACTCCAAATTTTGTTCCGAGCGGAAGTCTCACAGCTTCAATCACAAGTTTCACTCCAGTCCAACAACAACCGGTCTCATCCCCACCAGCTAACCCAAGAACAGGCCAACCTATTCAAAGTCCCCCTTCCGAACCAAGTACCCCCCCATCTACCTACATTCCTGCAGTTGAACAGTGGAGAAATACGGTAACAACAGCAATCCTCAGCTACGGTGGGCCCGCATCCGATACAAATAGATTTCTCCGAATCATGCAATGCGAAAGCCGAGGACAACCAGATGCCACTAATACATCTAGCGGAGCGGCTGGCCTGATGCAACATATGCCCCAATATTGGGATCAGAGAGCTATTTCCGCAGGTTATGCGGGGTCAAGCCCCTACGATCCCACAGCAAATATAAATGTCAGCGCATGGTTGATCTACCAAGCTTCTGGCGGAGGTTGGCAACATTGGGTCTGTCAGTGAACCCACTTGCTGTTGGGCAAGATATTAAACTATTAAAAGCATCAAATGGAAGAATCAAATTATGGGAA
>DBHP01000082.1:0-1032 GCA_002295705.1 Candidatus Neomicrothrix sp. UBA825
AATGGAAGAATCAAATTATGGGAATAGGGAAAAGTGATCTCAAGAACATAATGGAAAAGCATGATCTCAGACCTTCAAAGTCGTTAGGCCAAAACTTTGTTGTAGACCCAAATACAATCCTGAAGATCGTTCGAGCAGCAAATATAGAAAAGGGTGAGCAGATTCTTGAAATCGGCCCAGGACTAGGATCTCTGACGTCACAATTATCAGTCAACTCTAAAGTAGTAGCGATTGAACTTGACCGTTACCTAGTTCCGGCGCTTGAAGAAACGCTAAGTCACTTTGGGCAAAGCGAAAATGTCGAAATTATTCAGGAAGATGCAATGAAGATTGACTGGCAAGAATTCTTCGCTCAAAGAGAAGGTGTCTGGAAAATGGTAGCTAATCTTCCGTACAATATCGCTACTCCGCTTTTAGTTACCCTGCTTGAAAATGCGCCAGAAATACAAGCGATATATGTCATGGTGCAACTAGAAGTAGGGGAGCGTTTCGCTGCTTCACCAAAAAGCAAAGCCTATGGAATTCCATCAGTGAAGGCACAATACTGGGCCGAGACTAAAGTTCTAGGAAAAGTTTCACCAAATGTTTTTCTACCTGTTCCTAAAGTCGACTCAGCAATACTACAAATCATACGAAAGCCATTTCCTCCCGAAGTTAACTATGTAAACTTTAGTCACCTAATTCAAACAGCCTTTCAACAACGTCGAAAGATGGTTCGTAAATCCCTCAACACACTTGTTCCCGTAACTAACTTCCGTATTGCCGATATAAACCCCCAAGCTAGACCCGAAGAACTCTCCGTAACAGACTGGGTCAAGCTAGCAAAAACTCTTGATTAGGCTAAATAATGGAAAATTACTCTCCGATGTATGAACTCTATGCACCAGCAAAACTAACTCTATCATTAGCGATAACAGGGGTTCGCCAATCAGGCCTCCATGAGTTAGAAGCTGAAATGGTCACAATAGATTTTCAAGACACGCTAAGGCTCCGAGAAGGACACACAGAAGTTACATATCAAGGTGAATACCC
>DBHP01000082.1:1416-8082 GCA_002295705.1 Candidatus Neomicrothrix sp. UBA825
GGCCTTTCAATGGAAGTCGAGGTGCATAAAAAAATCCCGCCAGGAGGAGGTCTCGGTGGCGGGTCCGCAAACGCAGCTGCCATTCTCAGATGGGCGAACTATAAAGATGAAAAGAAAGCGGTGCAACTCGGATCGGATGTCCCTTTTAATATCCGAGGCGGAAGAGCTAGTGTGTCGGGCGTTGGAGAATCTATAACTTATCTTCCCTATGAAGAGAAAACATTTACATTGATTTTGCCACCCTTTGGTTGCTCAACAGCAGATGTATACGAAAGGTGGGATGAAATGGGCGGCCCCAAATCCCCAAATGGAAACGATTTAGAACCTGCAGCTTTAGATCTATATCCAGAATTACAAAAGTGGAAAGAAATTCTAGAAGGCCACTCAAAAAAGGAAGCGCGTTTAGCAGGCAGCGGATCCACTTGGTTTGTTGAAGGAAGCTATCCAGCAGAAGGGCTCATAGTCGCTACGACGACTAGAGAGAATTTCTGAACATCAAGAAATCTTTTATTTAGATTTATTTACCGCGTTGTCTCTGCGCGCGCGTTCTCTTTAACATCTTGCGATGTTTCTTCTTCCGCATCCGCTTTCTACGCTTCTTAATTAGTGAACCCATAGCTTTCGCAGAATACCCGAATAATTCAGCAATGTGGTGTTTTCGCAAGATTTCTATGAATTTTTCTCATTTGGCAGAGCAAAGTAACGTAGAAAGGTATCAAGTGATAAATAAAAGATATAAATCAAGATCTGAGTGCATAGAAGCACATCAGATGCGATATGTTCGGAAGAACACAATGGCCCGTAGTTCAACTGGCGGAACGCCTGGTTTTGGTCCAGGAGGTTGCAGGTTCAAGTCCTGCCGGGCCAGCAAACAATAAGGGAGCAGCATGGAGCTAATAACAAAAAAGCGTTTACACCTGATATCGGGGCGTTCCAACTTACCTCTAGCGAAAGAAATTGCTGAACATCTTGGAGTTGAGCTTGCCCAACCAAACCTTGCAGAATTTGCGAATGGGGAAGTCCATTGCAGATTCTCAGAGTCCGTCCGAGGTGGAGATGTATTTATAATCCAGAGTCATTCAGCATCAGAAGGGATGACAATAAATGACTCCATCATGGAGCAATTGATCATGGTTGACGCAGCAAGACGAGCTTCGGCAAAAAGAATAACGGTTGTCTGTCCCTTTTACGGCTACGCAAGACAAGACCGTAAATCAGAGGGTCGCGAACCTATAACAGCCCGCTTATTGGCAACACTCTTTATCGCAGCTGGAGTAAATCGTATGATCTCTGTAGATCTTCATTCTGGGCAGATACAAGGATTCTTTGAAAAGCCTGTTGATCACCTTACTGCAATGCCAGTATTAGTTGATTACATGCGAACATTGGGAGATGACCTTGTGGTTATCTCGCCAGATACCGGACGAGTCAAAGTCGCAGAACGTTATGCAAGTGAACTTGCAGCAGATCTGGCAATTGTGCACAAACGTCGAGTCAAGAATAAAAAGAACGTAGTTGAGTCCAAGGACGTCATGGGCGACGTAGACGGCCGAGTTTGTGTACTGATAGATGACATGATCGACACAGGCGGTACTATTGTCGGCGCAGCTGAGCTCCTAGCAGAAAAGGGAGCAAAAGAAGTTTTTGCCTGTACCAGCCATGGAGTATTCTCAGATCCTGCAATTGAAAGAATTCAAAACTCTGTGATAAAGGAGGTTGCGATGACCAACACCCTTCCACTTCCAGAACACAAGCAAATTTCCAAAATAAAGGTCCTCTCCGTCGCTCAAATTATTGCATCAGCACTTGACGCTGTTTTTGAGGACACAAGTGTAAGTGAAATTTTTGGAGGAAAGCATCTTAGCTAGGGAAAAGGTGGTTCAGGACTCACTCACCTGTACACTTTTGAACTGACGTAATTTCAACAGATGCACCATCTGGAAGAGCATATTTAGGTAAGCAAATGGCAGATTTAGTATTAAACACCGAAGAAAAAACATCAATCGGCAGCCGCTCCTCACGACGATTACGACGAGACGGGAAAGTCCCTGGTGTTTTATATGGACTAGGGCACGATCCTGAAAGTTTCAGTGTTGACTACGCTAAGCTCAGAGAAGCGTTGACGACAGATGCCGGACTAAACGCGCTAATTCAATTGAATATCAACGGGACGAATCAACTTACAATTCTTAAAACACTACAAAGGCACCCGGTTAAGGATGAAGTTATTCATGTAGATTTTGTGCGCGTAGATCCCAAACAGGAACTTGCAGTTGAAGTGCCAATTATTCTTGAAGGAGTAGCTAAGAAAGTTACAGATCAGAATGGAATGGTTGATCAGACAATGTTCTCTCTATCAGTTCTTTCACTACCAGATGCAATTCCCAATGAATTAACCGCAGATGTCAGCGAACTAGAAATTAATGACGCAATCAGAGTCAGTGACGTTGTCTTGCCAGAGGGAGTACGAACAGAAGTAGATCCTGAAGAAGCAATTGCAGTCGGGACTGTTACAAGGTCAACAATGGAGTCAATCGCAGCAGAAGAAGCATCCGAAGTTGAGGCTGATGAAGAAATGGAAGGCGAAACTTCCGAAGAAACCGACGAAGCCTCGACTGAGGATAGCGAATAAACTCCGTGCTGCGAAGACAGCGCAAATTCTCATCAACACCAATCCGGCTTCTTATCGTTGGGTTAGGGAACCCTGGAAAGAAATATCAAAATACCCGACACAATGTTGGCTTCGAAGTTCTGGACAGGTTTGCTAGCAAGCACGGGGGAGCGTTTAAACGAAGCAAGGAACTCGCCTTTTGCTCTGATATTCGCATTAGTGGCGAAAAGATTATTCTGGCAAAGCCAACAACTTTCATGAATGAATCTGGACTTGCAGTCCAGCAGCTTGTAAGAAAGCACGAGTTAGAAACATTAGATGATCTTCTCATTGTTCACGATGAATTGGACCTTAAGCCAGGCGTCTTGAAAGTAAAACTTTATGGAGGATTAGCAGGCCACAACGGTTTGAAGTCAATATCAGAACATCTGAAGTCAAAGAACTTTGGTCGTTTGCGAATAGGAGTAGGGAAGCCGCCGCAATCTCAGTTAGGAAAAAACTACGTTCTCAAGCCTCCCAGTAGATCCGATAGGACAGAAATCAACACCTGTATTGAGAAAGCGACAGATGCGATTGAAGCAATTCTTTCCCATGGTTATGAAATGACAATGAACGAATTCAATCGTGAAATTTGATAACTACTTAAATCAGTTAGGCCAGCATCAGATAACAACAAAATTGATGCTACCGAAAACTACACAACTTGTAGTACCAGAAGTTGCCCGTAGCTGGATCATCAATTCATACATCAAAACTGTTAAAGAGAAACCTCTAGTGATAGTTACCCGTAGCGTTGAACAAGCTGAACAACTTGAGAACAACTTGACTCAAGTCAACAAATCAATCGACATAGAATTGTTACCTCCATGGGAATCATTCCCTCTCGAGAAAATTAGCCCTCAGACCCATATCATGGGGAAAAGAAATAAAGTTTTCTGGCGATTGAAGAAACAGGACTACCCCGATGTTATTATCTCAACCGCAAGATCCATATCGCAAGTGATAACTGACCAAGACATCGATAATGTGATCGATATTTCTAAAGGACATGAGTTGGACTACGACGAGTTGATAGATCGACTTTCATCTTTTGGATACAAGAGAACTTCGCAAGTAGAACGTTGCGGGGAATTTTCTATTCGAGGATCAATTATTGACATATATCCCTCAACTTATGAAGAGCCAATCCGGTTAGAGATGTGGGGAGATGAAGTTGAGCGTTTGACGACCTTTTCGACAAGAGATCAGCTTTCAAAGAATTCATTGAATAACGCTCAAATATTTCCCGCCAGCGAGCTTTGCATAACAGACGACGTGAAATCAAGAGCTCATGAACTTACCGAAGAGATGCCTTGGGGCTCAACATTTTGGGAAACCATTTCTGAAGGTGGAACATTTGACGGAATGGAAAATCTGCTGCCTTGGCTAAATCGCAAACGTAAGTCCATACTACATTTGCTTCCATCCTCAGCTCTTGTACTTTTGTTTGACGCCAAACAGATTCAGCAACGGATAGAAAATTTAATTTCTGAAGAACAGAGCATCAGCACGATGATCTCAGAAACTTTAAGCCCTAAAGCCAAACACGGAATGCAGACGCTTCACCTCACCTTTGACGAAGTGTTTCTAAGAGAGAAAATCAGAATAGTAGAAATTAACTCCTCCTCTGCGGACCTTTCAGACCCTGACATAACAGTTATTACACCCGAAAGGTCCAACACTGACCCTCTCCAAATTCTCAAAGGTTTAGTCCAAGATCGGTACGACATTATTTTACTTTCAGAGAACGAGAAATCAATCAAAGCATTAAGCAGCAAACTGGCCTTGCTGGACTTCAATCCGGTAGTTCATAGCTCAGATTCGCCTGTGAAAGAAACTTCAGGAATTTCTATACTCCCCGGCGTTGATATCGCTAGCGTAATTTTCCCTGAACTGAAATTCGCAATCATTAATGAGCGCGAACTGTCGCGACGACGTCAAAGCTCACGTAAAGTCAAACGAAAATCCGATGCACCAGGTAGCGCCTTTATGGACCTACAAGAAGGGGCATTTGTAGTACACGAGCATCACGGGATAGCTATCTTTCGAGGTATTGTCAAAAGATCGCTGGCCGATGTTGAAAGAGATTATCTCTTGCTTGAATATCGGAAAGGAGACAAACTCTACGTTCCTACTGACCAGGTGTATCAGATCAGTCAATACAACAGTGGCGGTGCGCCCTCTTTAAGTCGAATGGGGGGATCTGATTGGACAAGAACCAGGTCTTCCATACGAAATGAGATAGAAAAGATAGCTGAGGAGTTAGTTGAGCTTTATCAGCAAAGGGAGTCCCAAGACGGGTTTAGTTTTTCGACAGATTCGCCATGGCAACTGGAACTGGAAGAATCGTTTCCCTTCATCGAAACTACTGATCAAGTTACCGCAATGAATGATGTCAAAAGTGATATGGAGCGGAAGATGCCAATGGATAGGCTTGTATGTGGCGACGTTGGATTCGGGAAAACAGAAATAGCTTTACGAGCAGCTTTCAAAGCCGCGCAGGACAGCAAACAGGTAGCGGTGCTCGTTCCAACAACTCTTCTAGCCCAGCAGCACTACCAAACATTCACTGAAAGATTAGACCCCTTCCCTATTCAAGTCGCTGTTCTTAGTAGATTCCTAACTAACAAAGAAACCAAACAAGTAATCGCCAAGTTACATGCTGGTGAAATAGACCTCATCATCGGAACTCACCGACTCCTATCAGAGGATATTAAATTTAAAGATCTTGGCTTACTCATAATTGATGAGGAACAAAGATTCGGAGTAACACACAAAGAGAAGATTAAGTCATTAAGAACCAATGTCGATGTCTTAACCCTAACAGCGACACCGATACCTCGAACACTTGAGATGAGTCTTACAGGGATAAGGGACCTAACACTTCTCAATACGCCACCAACCGATAGAAAGCCGATCATGACTTTCGTGGGGGAGTACGAGAACTCAATAGTCTCATCTGCCATCCGGCGTGAGATCCTCAGAGACGGTCAGGTTTTCTTTGTGCATAATAAAATCTCCGACATCGAGGTCATAGCGGACAAGCTACGGGAGCAAATACCATCGGCAAGAATAGCTACAGCTCATGGGCAAATGGATGAAGGGCTTCTTGAACAAACAGTCATCGACTTCTGGGAAAAAAAATACGATGTTTTAGTATGCACGACAATTATCGAGTCAGGTATAGACATGCCCTCTGTCAACACGCTAATTGTTGATAACGCCGACAGAATGGGGCTAGGGCAACTTCACCAATTGCGAGGACGTGTAGGGCGGTCAGGGACAAAAGCTTATGCATATCTTCTCACTCCCAAAGGCCACAATCTAACAGAAGACGCAATTGAGCGACTAAAGACGGTCGGAGAGACATCAGAGCTTGGATCAGGTTTTAAAATCGCGATGAGAGACCTTGAAATCCGAGGTGCAGGAAACTTGCTTGGCACGGGACAGTCAGGGCACATAGCAGCTGTCGGATATGATCTCTACTGCAAACTAGTGAAAGAAGCAGTTGAAGAATTAAAACATATTCCTAAAGAGACTCAGCAAGAGATCGAGATTGAAATCCCGATGACAGCCTACATACCAAAGGATTACATCATGAGAGACGATTCCAAATTAGAGTCCTATCGGTCCATTGCTGACATCAAGAACAATAAAGATTTAGAGAGAATACAACAAACTTGGTTGGACCGATACGGGCCAGTCCCCGAAGAAGCAACAAACCTTCTAAAAATTGCACACCTAAAGCTCGCAGCTCAATCGCTAGGGATTCAAAAGATTATTGCCAAAAAAATACCCGGCTTTGGGAAAGCAGAATGGAACATTCATTTGCGGCCGTTGGTACTCCGTCCGTCACAACGAGTAAGAACACTGAGACTGTATGAGGGGTCACTTTACAAAGAGGACAAACAGGAATTAATCCTTAAAATCTCAGAGATTAGAGAAGCTTCACAAGAAATCACAGATTATCTCAAAGGTCTCGAACCACTCCCTAAATAAGGTTAAACACCGGACGC
>DBHP01000082.1:8478-10622 GCA_002295705.1 Candidatus Neomicrothrix sp. UBA825
AAGAACATAACTACGAAGGAAACACCATGACTGGGCAGAAAATCATAGAAATCGTTGGAAGACAAATTCTTGATTCCCGAGGTAACCCTACAGTT
This sequence comes from Candidatus Neomicrothrix sp. UBA825, assembly GCA_002295705.1. Taxonomy (GTDB): domain Bacteria; phylum Actinomycetota; class Acidimicrobiia; order Acidimicrobiales; family UBA8592; genus UBA8592. Next base: position 8,574 of record DBHP01000082.1, read on the forward strand.
GAAGTTGATGTGGAACTAAATGATGGATCAAAAGGCAGAGCTGCTGTCCCCTCCGGGGCATCTACTGGCAAATATGAAGCTGTCGAATTGCGTGACGGGGCAGACCGTTACTTAGGTAAAAGTGTCCAAGGCGCCGTAGCAAATGTTAATGGTCTAATAAAGTCAGAAATTGTTGGTATGGAAGCAACCGACCAGCGCGCCATCGATAGGGCAATGCTGCTTCTTGACGGAACGGACAATAAATCTAAGCTTGGGGCGAATGCAATGTTAGGTGTTTCTTTAGCCGTAGCAAAAGCAGCAGCGACCTCACTCCATCAACCCCTCTACCGCTATCTTGGAGGAGCATCAGCACACGTACTCCCTGTTCCAATGATGAATGTCCTAAATGGTGGGGAGCACGCTGACAACAATATTGATTTACAAGAATTCATGATTATGCCTACCGGTGCTGCTTCATTCTCTGAAGCTCTCCGATGGGGAGCTGAATGCTATCAAACACTCAAACTCGTCCTTGAACAAAAGAATTTATCAACAGCTGTGGGGGATGAAGGAGGCTTTGCTCCTGATCTTGAATCAAATGAAGCAGCTGTGAAACTTCTTGTAGAAGCAATTGACCGAACCGGTTTCACCCCAGGCGAAGACATCACTATAGCCTTAGACCCTGCAAGTTCAGAGTTCTTTGAAAGTGAGATGTATCACCTTGAAGGCGAAAAAAGAAAGCTCAACCAAACAGAAATGGCAGAGTACTATTCTGACTTGGCAAAAATATATCCTATCGTCTCCATTGAAGATGGAATGGCAGAAGAAGACTGGGATGGCTGGTCAGAAATCACGAAGAAAATAGGAAATAAAGTTCAACTTGTCGGTGATGACCTTTTCGTAACGAACACGAAACGACTCCAACAAGGCATAGATAAAGGAGTTGCGAATTCAATACTCATCAAAGTAAACCAAATCGGAACTTTAACCGAGACCCTTGAAACTGTGGACCTTGCCACACAAAATGGATACACATCAGTCATGTCTCACAGGTCTGGAGATACTGAAGATACGACAATAGCGGATCTCGCTGTAGCAACGAATTGTGGGCAGATTAAAACTGGGGCTCCTGCGCGAAGTGAGCGGGTCGCAAAATACAATCAATTGCTCCGGATAGAATCGGAACTAAGTGATGCGGCAGCATTCCGAGGAATCAACGCACTAAAGGTCGGCTGACATGGCACTAGTAACTGAAACACCCGATAGTGACCTTCGAGCTACTGAGCGGACCAGAAAAATCGCGTTTTGGATAGTTTCAGCCATTATTGCCCTTTTCGTTCTCTGGTGGAGCTTTGATTTATTGCAACTTTGGGTAAAGCAAGGAGAAGAACTTTCATCAAAACAGCAAGAACTAACATCAATCACCGTTGAGAACGCCGAGCTAGAGGAAAAGAGAGATGGGTTGTACTCGCCAGACAAGATTGAACAGTTAGCCCGACAGAATTATGGATTTGTTCGACCCGGTGAAGAGGCATACGCAGTCCCACCACCGGCACCTGAACCAGTGCGACTGCCGGCAAATTGGCCGTTTACTCACCTCGCCCAAACTCTCGGAGGGTAGATGAGTAAACCAATAGAAGCTGTAAATCTCACGCGCACTTTTGGAGATTTGGTTGCTGTTAATAACATTAATATGACCGTTGAGGAAGGTGAAGTATTCGGATTTTTGGGACCCAATGGGGCAGGAAAATCAACTGCTGTGCGAATGCTTACCACTCTTTTGAAACCAACAGGAGGCTCAGCCAGAGTAGCCGGATTTGATGTTGCATCGGAAGCAAGCATGGTCAGAAAAAAGATAGGGGTGGCCCTCCAAGATGCAGCCATTGACCCTCTCATGACGGGTAACGAATTACTTAAATTACAAGCAGTCCTTCACGGCATATCAAGGCATGAAGGTAAACAAAGATGCACAGAATTACTTGAACGCGTGGGACTTACTGCCGCAGGAGATAAGCGAGTAGGAACGTACTCGGGCGGGATGCGCAGAAGACTTGACCTCGCATTATCACT
>DBHP01000098.1:0-2548 GCA_002295705.1 Candidatus Neomicrothrix sp. UBA825
AATGAAATGCCATATTTACACTAATTCGGATAAATGGATATCTTGTGCTGGAAATTGCTTTGAAATTGACAGAAGGAACTCTTTATTGCCAGCCTTACCCGGAACGGGAGACACGACAATACCTTGAGCGTTACCTCCATGCTCCGATGCCGACACCAACACTTTATTTATCGTACGAATCCAAATATCTCGGTCAACTATCACACCTTTAGATTTACTAGCTTCCAATTTTGTTGCTTCAAATTGAGGCTTAATGAGCATCACTATTGCAGCTTCAGAATTTGCTAAGCTCAAAATATTTTTCATCACTGTTTTCAAGGAAATGAAGCTTAAGTCAGCTACCACGATGTCAAATGTTTGTCCAAGCGACACCCCAGAGATACTTTTAATATTTGTTCGCTCGAGGACAGTAACCCGTCTATCTGACGTTATCTTCTCATGAAGAAGCCCATACCCTACATCGACACATGTAACTCTTCCCGCTCCCCGTTGCAATAGGCAATCCGTGAAACCACCAGTTGAAGAGCCTATATCAATACAGTTCGCTCCTTCCACAGCAAGGCCAAAAGAATGTATTGCGTGTGATAGTTTCTCTCCCCCACGACTCACAAACTGCTTAGGTACTGGGTCAATAATAATACTGTCAGATCGTTTGACCAGTTGATTAGCGTTAAGAGCAAAACTCCCATTGACCTTAACTCGATGCTCAGATATAAGAGCGCCGACCTCTTCGGGCCCAGCAACTAGTTTTCTACGAAGGAGCTCCTCGTTTAGGTTTATTCGTGCGATAGGTAAAGAATACCTTAATCAACTACCCAAGTAGGTTGAGACCGAAGAAGTTCATGCAAATCACCCTCTCCGTTCTGTTCTTTTGCGACTTGAATCTGCTGATTAACATTCTTGGAGTATTCAGGTCTCTTAACTTCTCGAAATACTCCCATAGGGGTGGGCTGATAAGGACCACTGGATAACCGAGAGAGGGCGAATGCGATGCTTGGATTTTCTGAACCTTCATCATGGACGATAAGAGCAGTTTCGCCAACGTCTGCAACCTTAACGATTTGGGCATTCCCAGAATGATCCGAGATAACGCCAAACTCTTTCTCAGCGCCAAAACGAATTGGTTCCCCATGAGTAAGTTGAATCAGCATCGAATCTCTTTTGTCTTTTTTAGTAATCGCACCAAATGCGCCGTCATTAAAGACGTTACAATTTTGATATATCTCCACCAATGAAGAACCCCTGTGGGCATGTGCACGCTTGAAGGTTTCTTGCATGTGTTTGCGATCCATGTCGTGCGTCCTAGCCACAAATGTGGCCTCGGCGCCCAAAGCTATACTTACGGCATTGAACGGTTGATCTATTGAGCCCATTGGAGTTGATTTTGTGACTTTGCCAACTTCGCTCGTCGGAGAATATTGGCCCTTTGTTAGACCATATATTTGATTATTAAAGAGAAGAATTGTGAAATCAATATTCCTTCTCATTGCGTGTATGAGATGGTTACCTCCAATAGACAACATGTCTCCATCCCCACCGATAACCCATACATCAAGTTCTGGCCGAGAAATAGCAAGGCCTGTTGCAACTGCTGGTGCTCTTCCATGTATTGAATGCATTCCATACGTATTCATGTAGTAAGGGAACCTTGCAGCGCATCCTATTCCCGAGATAAAAACAGTGTCTTCAGGGCGTCCGTCTAACTCAGGCAACATGAGCTGCATTGCTGTTAATATCGAGTAGTCACCGCAACCGGGACACCAACGTGGTTCTTGATCACTAGTCCAGTCAGCTTTTGTAGTTGCTGGGGCAGAAGCAGTATCAGTATCAGTCATATTGTATTTTATTTCTTTCCGAGAGCTACCAGAATTGTTTCGTGCAACTCAGTTGTTGTAAAGGGTTGTCCTTGAACTTTATTCAGAGGTTTAACATCCACAAGGTATTCAGCGCGTAAGAGTTTAGATAATTGGCCCATGTTCATTTCGGGACAAATTACTGTTTTATAGCGTGACAGGACCTCCCCAAGGTCCCTTGGGAATGGATTGATATGGATAAGGTGAGCGTGTGCTACTTTGTGACCCTCACTTCGAGCTTGCTTCACAGCGCTTGCTATTGAGCCCCATGTGGAGCCCCAACCGATCATCAAAACATCAGCATCGAGGTCGCCTTCTACCCAAGTGAGAGGCATATCGTTGGCTATATTATCAACCTTAGTCTGTCGGATGTCAGTCATTTTTTGGTGGTTGGATGGGTCATATGAGATATTTCCAGTTCCCTCTTCTTTTTCTATGCCACCGATCCTATGCATGAGCTCGGGCGTTCCTGGGATAGCCCACGCGCGAGCCAGGGTCTCTGGATCACGCTTGTAGGGCCAGAAGTGGGAGTTGCCATCTTCGTCTACATGGTTTGGTTCGGTAGTGAAAGTTGTTGAGATGTCCGGCAATGAATCTACATCTGGCAATTTCCATGGTTCGGAACCATTGGCCAAATAACCGTCAGAAAGAAGCATGACCGGAGTGCGGTACTTTAGTGCGATGCGGCAAGCTTC